>JBAUIL010000283.1:0-24335 GCA_049682915.1 Ahrensia sp.
ATCACCGTCAATGGCACAACGCCGCAAAATGCGCGGCTGGACCGCGCCTATGGATATGTATTTCAGGCGGCGGCGTTGTTCCCGTGGCGGACCATTGCCGACAATGTGGCGCTGCCGCTCGAAGTGATGGGAATCGGCCAGGCCGAACAGAAAAAGCGTATCGCCGATAATCTGGCGCTGGTTGATCTTGCGGGCTTTGAAAACAAGTTTCCATGGCAACTCTCCGGTGGCATGCAGCAGCGCGCCTCCATCGCGCGCGCCCTAGCCGTACAGCCCGATATGCTGTTGATGGATGAGCCGTTCGGCGCACTGGATGAGATTGTCCGCGACCACCTCAACGAACAATTGCTGAAGCTATGGGCCGACACGAAAAAGACGATCGTGTTTGTCACCCACTCAATTCCTGAAGCGGTGTATCTATCGACCAAAATTGTGGTCATGAGCCCGCGTCCCGGCAAAATTTACGATATAATTGACTGCGATCTTGGCGACAACCGCCCGTTGGATATCCGCGAAACACCTGAGTTTTTAAAGATTGCGCAGCGGGTGCGCGACGGGCTAAAAGCGGGGCATGCCTATGATTAGCGTGCGGCTCGTTCCCATTGCCACGGTAGTTGCGATCATCATTGCCGTCTGGTACGCGGCCGCCGCGCTGCTAAACGCGCAATTTGAATTCGATCAGGCTGAGCGTTCAGGTAACACAGTGTCCGTGGCAGAGGTGTTGCCCAAAACCATGGCGCAAGACCGCCCCGTACTGCCAGCGCCACATCAGGTGGCTGTCGAAATTTGGGAAACAACAGTTCAAAAGAGCGTCACCTCCAAACGCAGCCTTGTCTATCACTCATGGATTACGTTGTCGGCGACACTGCTTGGCTTCGTGTTCGGGACTGTGTTGGGCATCGCACTTGCTGTCGGCATTGTGCATTCCAATGTGCTCGACAAATCCCTGTTGCCTTGGATCATAACCTCGCAAACCATTCCCATCTTGGCGATTGCGCCGATGATTATCGTGGTGCTTAATTCCGTTGGCGTGACCGGCTTGGTGCCTAAGGCGATCATATCGACCTATTTGTCGTTTTTCCCGGTTGCTGTCGGCATGGTCAAAGGGCTGCGTTCACCCGACACGATGAATATGGATCTGATGCACACTTACAGCGCGTCCAAATCGCAAGTGTTTTGGAAGCTGCGATGGCCGACAGCTGTGCCCTATCTTTTTACATCGATGAAGGTGGCTATCGCCGCTTCCTTGGTTGGTGCGATTGTTGGCGAGTTGCCAACCGGCGCGGTGGCCGGTCTTGGTGCACGCCTGCTTGCAGGCTCTTACTATGGCCAAACCGTGCAAATCTGGTCAGCGCTCATCGTCGCTGCCATTCTGGCAGGCACGCTGGTCGCGCTGGTTGGCTTGGTCGGCTCTTGGATGAACAGCCGCATGGGCCTGCGGGAGGTATGATGCAGAACAGTACAGTTTTTGTCGTTGCCATCATTTTTTGGATTGTCGCATGGGGCGTCAACGCGTGGTTGTCGAGATTGCGCCCTTCAAGCCAAGTGCCTGCAACCCTGATCAATCTTGCCATCCCCTTTCTTTTTGGTGCCGCGTTGTTGGGGTTGTGGGAGGGAATTACCCGCGGTTTTGGCGTGCCGACCGTACTGCTGCCGCCACCATCGATGATTTGGGAGCGCATCACCAACTCGGTGCCGACCTTGTGGGCAGACTTCCAGCAAACTTATTTAAAGGCGGTGCTGGCTGGCTATGTCATGGGCTGCGGCTTGGGTTTTGTGACTGCCATTCTGGTCGACCGCTCACCTTTTTGGAAAGCGGGCGTGCTGCCAGTTGGCAATCTGGTGTCCGCACTGCCGATCATCGGCATCGCGCCAATCATGGTGATGTGGTTCGGCTTTGACTGGCAGTCTAAAGCGGCAGTCGTCATCGTGATGACGTTTTTCCCCATGCTGGTAAATACCGTTTCCGGCCTGAACGCTGCTGGTCACATGGAGCGTGATCTGATGCGCACCTATGGTTCGTCCAAATGGCAGATGCTATTTAAGCTGCGGCTTCCGGCAGCGATGCCGTTTATTTTCAATGCACTTAAAATCAACTCAACGCTGGCCTTGATTGGCGCTATCGTTGCCGAATTTTTCGGTACGCCGATTGTCGGCATGGGTTTTCGCATCTCTGCGGAAGTTGGCCGCTTGAATGTTGATATGGTTTGGGCCACGATTTTCGTGGCTGCACTGGCCGGATCGCTGTCCTACGGCGCCATTGCTCTCATTGAGCGCAAGGTGACCTTCTGGCATCCCTCCAACCGGCGCTAACAAAGACGGGAAGACAATAAGCGGGGACCAACCCCGAACTTTCACAGTTTAACCCAGGAGACCGGAAATGAAGAAATTGATCGCAATGACCGCGGGAGCTGTAATGGCCCTAGCAAGCACGACAGCACTAGCTGCCGACGATCTGACCCTACAATTGAAATGGGTCACGCAGGCACAATTTGCTGGCTACTATGTTGCCAAGGATAAAGGCTTTTACGATGAGGTCGATCTCAACGTGGAGATCAAGCCGGGCGGCCCTGACATTGCTCCGCCGCAAGTCATCGCCGGCGGTGGCGCTGACGTGATTGTTGAATGGATGCCTGCCGCATTGGCCGCACGCGAAAAAGGCGTGCCCTTGGTCAATATCGCCCAGCCGTTCAAGCGCTCGGGCATGATGCTGACTTGCCGCAAAGAAACCGGCATCACTTCGCCTGACGATTTCAAAGGTAAAACGCTGGGCGTCTGGTTCTTCGGCAATGAGTTCCCATTCTTGTCGTGGATGAGCAAACTCGGCATTTCCACCAATGGCGGTGCCGACGGCGTCACGGTGCTCAAGCAGGGCTTCAACGTTGACCCTTTGATCCAGAAGCAAGCCGACTGTGTTTCAACAATGACCTACAATGAGTATTGGCAGGTTATTGATGCGGGGTTCTCGCCCGATGATCTGGTGGTCTTCAACTACACTGACCAAGGCGTCGCGACGCTTGAGGATGGCCTTTACACCACTGAGGAAAAGCTGGCCGAACCCGGTATGGAAGACAAGTTGGCTCGCTTTGTTGCCGCATCGATGAAGGGTTGGGCATATGCCCGTGAAAACCCCGATGAGGCGGCCGACATTGTGCTTGAGAACGACGCATCCGGCGCGCAAACCGAGGCACATCAGCGCCGCATGATGGGTGAAGTTAACAAGCTGACCGAGGGGTCCGATGGCTCGCTGGATATCGAAGCCGCCAACATCACCGTGCAGTCGCTGCTGTCGGGTGGCGATGATCCGGTCATCACGGTTGAGCCAACAGGCGCGTGGACGGACGCCATCACTAAAAAAGCGATGATGATGGCGCAATAAGCCAGCTTTGACGCACTAAAAAAGGCCGCCGCTTGGCGGCCTTTTTTGTTGGTGGGTGGCTCAATAATAATTTGACCTTCTGGTAAAATTTTGTACTCTTTGCTCAGACAGCGGCTCCGCTGCACGGTCATTGCCTGGCGCCGCCGAACCCGAACTCGGAGCGCATGCCCATGGCACCTTCTAAAGCCTCAGTTGACATAAAGTCCGGCCGGTTGTCGGCGGATGAGTATCTCGAAAATTTCACCGATATGCATGCACCGCTTTCCAAACATGAAGCGGTGGTTGAAGCGGACCGGTGCTATTTTTGTTATGACGCGCCGTGCATGACGGCCTGCCCGACCAGCATCGACATTCCGATGTTCATCCGCCAAATCGCGACCGGTAACCCGAACGGCTCGGCGAAAACCATATTCGAGCAGAACATTATGGGTGGCATGTGCGCCCGCGTTTGCCCCACCGAAACGCTGTGTGAAGAGGTGTGCGTGCGGGAAATAGCTGAGGGAAAGCCGGTTAAAATCGGCCAGCTTCAACGCTATGCCACCGACCATTATATGGATGATATCGGCGAACAGCCCTTTGCGCGAGCCGCTGACACAGGCAAAAAAATTGCCGTCATCGGTGCCGGTCCTGCGGGGCTTTCCTGTGCGCACCGGCTGGCCATGCATGGCCATACGGTGACGGTTTATGAAGCGCGGCAAAAGGGTGGCGGGCTGAATGAATTCGGCATTGCCGCCTATAAGGCAACGGACAACTTTGCCCGGCGAGAAGTAGACTTTATCACCGGCATTGGCGGCATCGACATCAAATATGGCATGGCGCTGGGCAGTGCTGATTTAACACTTGCCGCGGTGACCGACTGTTTTGACGCGGTGTTCATCGGCTCGGGCCTGGGCACTGTCAATGCGTTGGGGCTTACCGGTGATGACGCGGAAAACTGCATTGACGCGGTCGATTTTATCGCGCGGCTGCGCCAGACCGATGATCTATCGACGCTGGACGTTGGCCGCCATGTGGTTGTCATTGGCGGCGGCATGACGGCGATTGATATCGCTACCCAAACCAAATTGCTCGGCGCTGAAACGGTGACAATCTGCTACCGGCGTGGGGCGGACGCGATGAGCGCCAGCGCCTATGAGCGCGATGTGGCACAAACCCACGGCGTCACCATCAAGCATTGGCTGCAACCCAAAGCCTTGCAGATGGATGGCGACATGGTGGTTGGCATTGAGATGGAATATACATCCGGCACCAATGGATCACTAAGCGGCACCGGCGAAACCATCACCTTGAAGGCCGATCAGGTGTTCAAGGCCATCGGCCAGGCACCGGACGCAACGCCGCTCGCGGGGGTTGATCTGGCGTTGGTCAAAGGCCGGATTGTCGTCGATGAAAACCGCAAGACCAACCACCCGAAAATCTGGGCGGGCGGCGACTGTGTAGCGGGCGGCGAAGACCTTACCGTTGTCTCGGTCGAAGACGGCAAAATTGCCGCTGAAAACATCCACACCGCATTGATGGGCTAAGGAAAAATTACATGGCAAACTTGGCAACAAATTTTCTGGGCATCAAATCTCCCAATCCGTTTTGGCTGGCCTCCGCACCACCCACCGACAAAGCCTATAATGTGGAGCGTGCTTTCAAGGCGGGCTGGGGTGGCGTTGTGTGGAAGACGCTGGGCGAAGCGGGGCCGCCGGTGGTCAATGTCAATGGCCCGCGCTATGGCGCGATTTGGGGGCCGGACCGCCGCCTGATGGGGTTCAACAATATCGAGCTGATCACCGACCGCGATTTGGAGGTCAATCTGCGTGAGATCAAGCAGGTGAAACAGGATTGGCCGGACCGCGCGATGATCGTCTCACTGATGGTGCCGTGTGAAGAAGACGCGTGGAAAGCCATTTTGGCGCGGGTGGAGGAAACCAATGCCGATGGCATTGAGCTGAATTTCGGTTGTCCGCATGGCATGTCGGAGCGCGGCATGGGCGCGGCAGTCGGCCAGGTGCCCGACTATATCGAAATGGTCACCCGCTGGTGCAAGCAGAACACCCGCATGCCGGTAATCGTCAAGCTGACACCCAATATCACCGACATCCGCAAACCGGCGGAAGCGGCGCGGCGGGGCGGGGCGGATGCAGTGTCTTTAATCAACACGATCAACTCCATCGTGTCAGTTGATCTCGATAATTTTGCCCCCTCCCCGACGATTGACGGCAAGGGATCACATGGTGGCTATTGCGGACCGGCGGTTAAGCCTATCGCCTTGTCGATGGTCTCGGAGATTGCCCGCAATCCCGAAACCCACGGCATGCCGATTTCAGGCATTGGTGGCATCAATACCTGGCGCGACGCAGCCGAATATATCGCATTAGGCTGCGGCAATGTGCAGGTGTGCACAGCGGCGATGACCTACGGCTTCAAGATCGTGCAGGAAATGTGTGACGGATTGTCAAACTACATGGACGAGAAGGGCTATGCATCGATTGAGGATTTCCGCGGCGCGGCGGTTCCCAATGTCACCGATTGGCAGTATCTCAACCTCAACTACGTCACCAAGGCGCGCATCAACCAGGATTTGTGCATATCCTGCGGGCGCTGCCATATCGCCTGCGAGGATACCTCGCACCAGGCGATCACTAATTTGGTTGACGGGGCACGCAAGTTCGAAGTGATAGACGAAGAATGTGTTGGCTGCAATCTATGTGTAAACGTTTGCCCGGTTGAAAACTGCATTACCATGGAACAGATCACCGGCGTTGATCCACGGACCAGCAGGTCAATCGATCCAGATTATGCCAACTGGACAACACATCCCAACAATCCCTCAACGCCAGCCTAGGAGGGCGTTGTCAGAGGAAAATGCGCTTGAGCGGGGCAGGGCGTTTCTGACAAACTGAGACTGGTTAGCGCAAGTCTGACAGCACCGCCACTAACTTTCCCCATTTCCCAGTTATCCACTTGCCCCGGATGTCCCGCAGCTTGTGGCGTTACGGGTGTATCAGAGACGCTAGCGGTCGGCGCGGGAGCAGGCAATTTCCAAAATAGTCACTGCTGCCTTGATGACACTGTCAGATTAAAACTGGCTTGAGCATTCAATGGCGCTTTTGTAGCTTTTTGTCATGAGCAAAACGAACCCATTTCGCAATTTTAAAACGTCGCCCGACGTTATCCGTTTGGCAGTCATGTTTGTAGCGTTGGATATCCATATCTTTACAGCAGATCAAATTTCAAGAGCAGCCGAACCACCGCTTCCAGCGAATAGCGCTAACTTCGGCAGTATGGAATCTGCATCAAATGTCGGGATGATACTTGTGCGCATTGGACTTTCAGGGCCACTGTACTGGCAAAAAATCCAATTCTGGCTTTCTTCGTTTCGAATAATGAGTTACGTACGTCATATTGTATTAATTCGGCATTAGGTGACTATTGACCCGCCCCACCGTACATGACATCGCGCGGAATGCAGGCGTAAGCCTTGCAACCGTTGATCGCGTCTTGAACAATCGGCCTGGCGTGCGGGCGAAAACCATAGATCAGGTCAATCAGGCAATTGAGCAAATCGGCTATGTGCGCGATGTGGCGGCTGCCAATTTGGCCCGCCAACGCAACTACGACTTTATTTGTGTGCTGCCCAATACCAAGTCTGAATTTTTAGGCAATGTGCAGGAAGCCATTGCGGAATATGCGCTCAACGCCAAGGCCGACCGCACCCGCATTTCGACGCGGACATTTCCCTTGGACAACACCAATGCATTAGTTGAAATTCTCAGTGAGATTGAAGCCAAACGTCCCGACGGGGTAGCGATCATGGCACCCGAAACGCCATCTGTGCGTGATGCTGTGCGCCGCCTGATTGCAGCTGGTATTGTGGTTGCGGCTTTTGTTTCAGATTTGCCAAGCACCGGGCGCAGCCACTTTGTCGGCATCAACAATATTGGCGCTGGGGCAACAGCAGCCACATTGCTGGCGCGTTTTTTGGGGTCTGAACCAGCGACAATTTTGGTGGTTGCGGGTTCGATGATATCCACTGACCATGCCGAGCGGCGTTCAGGCTTTGATGCTAAAATGGTTTCTGCCTATCCGCAACATACAGTGTTGCCGACGCTCGAAACCTTTGACGACGCCGATTTGGTATTCCGCCGTGTCAGCGAGGCGCTGAACAACAATCCAAATATTGCAGGAATCTATTCCATTGGTGCAGGCAACCAAGGGCTGGTTAAATGCCTGACGCAAAATGAGCGTGCACGCAATATTACCGTGATCGCCCATGAGCTGACGCAATGCTCACGCAAGGCGCTGATCGATGGCGTCTTCGATGCCGTCATTGCGCAAAATGTCGGCCACATCGTGCGGTCTGCACTGCGCATTTTGAAGGCGCAAACCGACAGCCTGGCAACAATTGAAAGCCAGGAGCGCATTCGCACCGAAATCTTTATTGCTGAAAATCTGCCTTAACACTTCAAGGCAGGTCATTTTTCTGGGAGGAAAGAATGAAGTCTCTTAAAGGCCCGGCGCTGTTTCTTGCGCAATTTGCAGGCGATGATGCGCCGTTCAATTCGTGGGACGCCATAACAAAATGGGCGGCAGACTGCGGCTATGCCGGCGTGCAAGTGCCAAGCTGGGACGGACGCCTGTTCGATCTAGAAAAAGCGGCATCCAGCAAAGATTATTGTGACGAGTTCAAAGGTAAGGCACGCGAAAACGGCGTCGAAGTGACCGAGCTTTCCACGCATTTGCAGGGTCAGCTGGTAGCGGTGCACCCTGCCTATGATGCGGGTTTTGACGGGTTTGCACCACCTGCCGTGCACGGGGATGCAAAAGCGCGCCAAGCCTGGGCGGTCGATCAGGTCATGAAAGCGATTACAGCGTCGCGCAATCTTGGCATTGGCGCGCATGCCACGTTTTCCGGTGCGCTTGCATGGCCCTACATGTACCCATGGCCGCAACGCCCCGCGGGCCTGGTGGAAACAGCTTTTGATGAATTGGCCAAGCGCTGGCTGCCAATTCTCAATCATGCCGAGGATATGGGTGTAGATGTCTGTTACGAAATACACCCTGGCGAAGATTTGCATGACGGCGTCACGTTTGAGATGTTCTTGGCGCGTGTAGGTAACCATGCCCGCGCCAATATGCTCTACGATCCGAGCCATTATGTGCTGCAGTGCCTCGACTACCTCGATAATATCGACATCTATGCAGACCGCATTAAAATGTTTCATGTCAAGGATGCCGAGTTTAATCCGACCGGTCGCCAAGGCGTTTATGGCGGCTATCAGTCATGGGAAAACCGGGCAGGGCGCTTCCGCTCGTTGGGTGATGGCCAAGTCGATTTCGGCGCAGTGTTCTCTAAAATGGCCACCAATAATTTTGATGGTTGGGCAGTCGTTGAATGGGAATGTGCCATCAAACATCCCGAAGACGGCGCGCGCGAAGGCGCAGAATTCGTCAAAGCACACATGATCCGCGTCACTGAACGCGCCTTTGATGACTTCGCCGATGGCGGCACCGATGAAGCCGCAAACCGCAAAATGTTGGGACTGGACTGAACCATGACAATTGAAGGAAAAGCAGAAGCGGCAGCGGGTCGCATCCGTTTGGGCATGGTCGGAGGCGGTCGCGATGCCTTCATCGGCGGCGTTCACCGGATCGCATCGCGCATTGACGACCACTATCACTTGGTGGCCGGTGCGTTTAGTTCGACACCGGAAAAGTCGTTAGCATCCGGTCGTGACCTTGGGCTGGCCGAAGACCGCATCTATGGCGATTTTACTGAAATGGCCAAGCGCGAGGCGCGTCTAAAAAATGGTGTAGAAGCCGTCGCAATTGTGACGCCAAACCACATGCATTATCCTGCGGCGCGCGAGTTTTTGAAGCGTGGCATCCACGTCATTTGTGACAAGCCGCTGACGTCGAATCTGGCGGATGCCAAAAAGCTGGCAAAAACTGCGGAGGCTTCCGGTGCATTGTTTGTGTTGACGCACAACTACACCGGCTACCCGATGGTCCGCCAAGCCCGTGAGATGATTGCGGCAGGTGATCTCGGCGAAATCCGCCTCGTGCAAGTAGAATATGCGCAGGACTGGCTGTCCACAAAGTTGGAAGATGAAGGTCAAAAACAGGCGGCGTGGCGGTCTGACCCAAACCAGTCAGGTGCTGGTGGCTCCACCGGCGACATCGGTACTCATGCGTTCAATTTAGCATGCTTCATATCTGGTCTAGAGGTCGATACAATTGCCGCTGACCTGGACACTTTTGTGCCGGGCAGGGTGCTGGACGACAATGCCCATGTGATGATCCGCTGGAAAGGCGGTGCAAAAGGCACCTTGTGGTCGAGCCAAGTTGCGCCGGGCAATGAAAACGCGCTGCGCATTCGCATTTACGGATCCAAGGGCGGTGTTGAGTGGGCGCAGGAAGACCCAAATTATCTATGGTACACGCCGCTGGGTGAGCCGAAGCGACTGATCACGCGCGGTGGAGCGGGCTCCGGTGCAGCCGCTGGTCGTATCAGCCGCGTTCCCCCGGGCCATCCTGAAGGGTACCTTGAGGGCTTTGCAAATATCTATTCTGAAGCGGCAGCTGCCATACGCTCGAAACACTCGGGGGCACCACTTTCCAGCGATGTGGTTTTTCCGACAATTGCCGATGGTGTGCTTGGTGTGGCGTTTGTCGATGCTTGCGTAAGGTCTTCGAGTCGAAACGCAGCTTGGGTAAGTTTGAATATTTAGTTTTGTGCCAATGGCTTGCGCCTTATCGTAGCACATAAAAAATAGTGCTAGACATGAGGTACGTACATCATTTAGTGTTTTACGTATGGAATGGCACTGTGGTTTGCACTTCAACATGCTGTTCGAAAAGTGGTCTGACATTCAGTGGTGATGGTCAGCCTTGTCTCTGGGAGGAGCTATTTATGAAAAATCGTGCATTACTATCTGCGACTGCGATGTCATTTGCAGCGCTATTCAGCGCCACAACAAGCGCGCAATCTGCTGAATTGACGTTGTGTTGGGCGGCGTGGGATCCCGCAAACGCTTTGGTGGAGCTGTCGAAAGACTTTGAAGCCCAAAGTGGCCACACCATGAATTTTGAATTCATTCCGTGGCCAAATTTTGCGGATCGTATGCTCAATGAGCTGAACTCGGGTGGTCAGCTTTGTGACCTGCTAATCGGTGACAGCCAATGGATCGGCGGTGGTGCCGAGAACGGTCATTACGTGCAATTGAATGATTTTTTTGCTGCTGAAGGCATCTCCATGGATGACTTTGCGCCAGCGACGGTTGACGCCTATGCAGCATGGCCAAAAGGCTCAACAAACTACTATGCGCTGCCTGCCATGGCTGATGCTAATGGCTGGTTCTACCGCAAAGATTGGTTTGAAAATGCGGACCTGCAAGCAGCGTACAAAGAGGCGACTGGCAATGATTTGCGTATTCCAGAAACGCAAACCGAATTGCTGGCAATTGCGCAGTTCTTCCAAGGGCGCGAAATCGATGGTCAAACCCGCTATGGCGCCTCGATCTTCACCGAGCGTGGTTCTGAAGGCATTACCATGGGTGCGACCAGCGCGCTTTATACGCATGGGTTCACCTATGAGAGTGCATCTGGTACCTACGACATGGATGGCGTTGTAAACGGTCCGGACGCGGTCGCTGGCTTGGAGTTCTACAAAGAGCTTTACAAGACAGGAACACCACCCGGCTATACCGACGCCTATATGGAAGCATCGCTTGATGCGTTCAAATCGGGTCAGGTTGCTATGGCGATGAACTGGTTTGCATTCTTCCCAGGCCTTGCAGCGGATCCCGATCTCGAAGGTAAAATCGGTTTCTTTGTGAACCCGAAAGAGAAGGTTGCCGCGTCAACACTGGGTGGCCAGGGCATCTCGGTCGTGTCTTATTCTGACCAGAAAGACGCCGCTCTGGAATATATCAAGTGGTTCGCAGACGCCGAAGTTCAGAAGAAGTGGAATGCGCTAGGCGGTTTCTCAGCCCATAACTCGGTGCTCAACGACCCGGGCTATGTTGACGGCGCGCCTTATGCTGCTGGCTTCTTGGAAGCTATGGGCTCGGTGAAAGATTTCTGGCAGGAGCCAGCTTATGCTGAACTACTGATCGCCATGCAAAAGCGCCTCCACGACTATATCGTTGCCGATCAAGGCACGGCGCAGGAAGCGCTTGATCAGCTAGTCGCCGACTGGACGGAAATCTTTGAGGACGAAGGCAAGCTGTAACAGTCTTGGCTAATCACATCCCCGGCCAGTTCGCTGGCCGGGGCTCCCACCCAAACTTAACATCTGACGCGTTGGTCCTTCGCCAATGCGGGGAATGATTGCATGCCTAATTCGCCAATCGATAAGGTCGCAGAGGCAACACCCAAGCGGGTAGCCCGGCAAATTAAGGGCCTATCAGATCGCACAATCGCTTGGCTGTTTGTCGGCCCAACGATCTTTCTTTTGTTGGCGATCAACATCTTTCCGCTGATCTGGACGATCAACCTATCCTTCACCGATTTTCGCGCGAACCGACCGAACCGCGAAGTCGAATATGTCGGCTTGCGTAACTATGAACGCATCCTAACCGACAGTGATATCTGGCTTTCTATGCAAGCTACAGCGCATTTCTTGTTTTGGACCATCGCGCTACAAGTGGTTATCGGTTTCGCACTGGCCTATCTGATCAACAAGAAGTTCAAAGGCAACGACCTGTGGACGACAATCATCGTGCTGCCGATGATGTTGTCACCTGCGGTGGTCGGTAATTTTTGGACATTCCTCTATCAGCCTCAGATCGGCCTTTTTAACTACATCGTCAGCTTCTTCACCGGCGTTGATCCATCCAGTTTCCAAATGATTGGAGATGTGCATCTCGCGCCCTGGTCGATTATCATCGTTGATACATGGATGTGGACGCCCTTCGTGATGCTCATCTGTTTGGCCGGGCTACGCTCCATCCCCGATTACATCTATGAAGCTGCCGAGATCGACCGCGCATCAAAATGGCGGCAATTCTGGACCATTACCGTGCCGATGGTGTTGCCGTTCCTCATGCTCGCCATCCTGTTCCGCGGTATTGAAAACTTTAAGATGTTTGATCTTGTGGTCCAATTGACTGGCGGGGGGCCGGGATCGATTACCGAACTGGCCTCAATCAATCTCAAGCGGGAAGCGTTTGAGAAATGGCGCACGGGCTATTCCTCTGCCTATGCGGTGATCTTGTTTGTCACGGTCTTTGGTCTCGCCTCCATCTATGTGAAAGCCCTCAACAAGGTGAAAGAGCGATGAGCGCTTATTCGATTACAGAACCGTCCAAGCGCCAGAAGTGGATTTCCGGCACGCTGGTCATCACCTATGCTCTGATCACCATGTTGCCTTTGGTCTGGATTTTCATGACGGGTTTCAAAACGCCGTCTGACGCGATTTCCTACCCTCCCAAGGTGGTGTTTCAGCCCTCTGTCGAAGGCTATGTGAACTTGTTCACCACACGCACGCGTATTTCGCCTGAGGCATTGGCTGAACTGCCACCACCGGAAGGCATCGCTGAAACCATTGTGCGTAACCGCGATATGGTCATCGTTGGCCCGTCTAAATTTGGCGAGCGTTTTTTGAACTCGGTGATCATCGGCTTTGGCTCGACGTTTCTGTCCATCTTCCTCGGAACGCTTGCGGCCTATGCCTTTTCTCGGTTCAAAATACCCTTCACCGACGATCTGATGTTCTTCATTTTGTCGACAAGGATGATGCCGCCCATTGCGGTCGCTATTCCAATATTCCTCATGTACCGGCAGCTTGGCCTATCGGATACGCATTTGGGGATGATCTTGCTTTATACGGCGGTCAACATCTCGCTAGCAGTCTGGCTGCTCAAGGGCTTTATTGATGAGATACCGCGTGAGTATGAAGAGGCAGCGTTGATTGACGGCTACACGCGGTTCCAAGCATTTTACAAAGTGGTGCTGCCCCAAGCGGCGACAGGCATCGCTTCCACCGCCATCTTCTGTCTCATTTTTGCATGGAACGAATACGCCTTTGCTGTGCTCCTAACATCGGGCACCGCGCAAACAGCGCCCCCCTTTATTCCGACCATTATCGGCGTGGGGGGACTGGATTGGCCCGCCGTTGCGGCAGGTGCCACGATCTTCCTGCTGCCAGTGATGATCTTCACAATCGTGCTGCGCAAACATTTGCTTCGGGGCATTACATTCGGGGCGGTGCGCAAATGAGCGATTTTATCTCAGGAATTATTCGCTTTCGCCGTGGCGCGTGGGAAATGTTGGCGACCATCCTCATCGCGCTTGGCGTGTTCATGCTGATGCAACCCTTCGCGCTGTGGGGCTTCACCTATTCGTTTATCGTCACATTGATTGGCACGGTGATGTTCATCATCGTCAGCCATTTCCCGGAGTAGAGCGTGGCCGAAATTATCATCAAAAACCTGCGCAAGGACTTCGGCGATTTCAATGCGGTCAAATCGTCGTCGTTCACCATTGAAGACGGTGAGTTCTTCATGTTGCTCGGTCCATCCGGCTGCGGCAAGACAACGACCTTGCGAATGATTGCGGGGCTTGAGCTACCCACGTCCGGCGAGATTTATCTTGGTGGCGATGAGGTTTCTCAATTGCCTGCGTCAGAGCGAGACATTGCGTTTGTGTTCCAAATGTTTGCGCTCTACCCGCATATGAATGTGCGCAAGAACATCACCTATCCGCTGATCAGCCAAGGCATGCCGAAGGCTGCTGTGAAGAAAAAGTTGGATGAAGTGGCCCAAATTTTAGGGATCACCGATATCCTTGAACGGCCTGTTGGTGGCCTTTCGGGCGGTGACCGTCAACGTGTGGCTCTCGGTCGTGCCATCGTTCGAGACCCGAAAGCGTTCATGATGGATGAGCCGCTGGGTGCGCTTGATGCCGAGTTCCGCGAGCACATGGCCGAAGAGCTGCGCGCGTTGCATGACCGCATGAATGCCACCACTGTCTATGTTACCCACGATCAACTCGAAGCAATGCAGATGGGCGACAAGATCGTGGTTATGAACCATGGCGTGGTCGAGCAATTCGGCGCACCACAAGAAATCTACGACAAACCAGCCACAATGTTTGTCGCGCAGTTCATCGGCGATCCGCCGATGAACTTTCTGGATTTTGGCGGCAAAATTTCGCCCAACGACAACTCGGTCGCTATGAACGGCCACACATTTGAGGTGCCTCGGCAAAAGCAGCAGGCGGAGGGCGATATTGTTTTCGGCGTGCGGCCGGAACACATCGTCTTTGATGATAAAAGCAAATATCGCGGCAAGGTGCTGGCGACTGAGTATCTCGGTACGACCCAAATCGTCACCGTTGAAACACCCAATGGCGTGCTAAAGGCGAGGATCGGTTCAGCCAGTCCCGCTCGGATTGGCGAGACTATTGGTCTGAATTTTCGCGGCAGCACCGTGACGCTTTTTAACAAATCCACTGGCCATGCTTTGGCATCGGAACTGAATGAGGGAGCCTTGAACCATGGCTGAGGTTAGCCTTCACGGTGTTACCAAAATGTATGGCAAAGATGTTGGCATTGCCAATGTGGACCTGACCATTCCCGATGGTGCATTTGTTGTGTTGCTCGGACCGACCGGTGCTGGAAAAACGACGACGCTCCGGCTTATCGCAGGGCTCGATAAGCCTGACAGCGGCACGATCAAAATCGACGGGCGCGATGTCGCCAGTGATACACCAGCGATGCGCGATGTGGCGATGGTGTTCCAGCAATACTCGCTCTATCCGCATTTATCAGTACGACAGAACCTGGAGTTTCCGCTGAAATCGCCGATCTTGAAGACTCCGAAAGCTGAGATCGACCGCAAAGTGAATGAGGTGGCCCAAGTGCTACGCATTCCCCATAAGCTGGACAATAAAGCGACGGAATTATCAGGTGGTGAGATGCAGCGCGTTTCTATCGGGCGCGCGCTGGTTCGCGATCCGTCTATTTATTTGATGGATGAGCCACTATCGTCGCTTGATGCAAAATTGCGGTCTGATCTTCGCATCGAGTTGAAGCGTATCCACGCCGATCTTGGTGCGACGCTTCTATACGTCACGCATGATCAGATTGAGGCTATGACAATGGCCACCCATGTAGGTGTGCTCGATAATGGTGACTTGGTGCAATTTGGCTCACCGCGTGAGATCTATGAAAATCCGGTGAGTGAGTATGTCGCAACACGGCTAGGCCTGCCGCGCATCAACCTATTGCCGGCAGACATTTTTGACGGAGCACCTGCGGGTGCGGCACGTATAGGCCTCCGGCCTGAGCATATCCAACTCGCCATGGAGCACAGCAAAGGAGCGCAGGAGGCGTCGGTTAAACATGTCGAGCATCTCGGCGATCAGACACGTGTGCACATGCACATGAAGGGGCACAATGTCATAACATTGGCTGATGCGCACACATCATTGGTGCGGGGCGATACCGTATTTTTGAAGCCCGAAAATCCGCTTTACTTCAATCTGTCGGGCGCGCGCATTTAACAACAACTCTTCACAGGAGAGGCGGTCATGAACCAATTTATCAATCGAAAAGAGGATCTCGTCACAGAGGCTATTGATGGGGTGTTGCGCACCACGGGGGATCGCCTCGCGCGACTAGACGGCTACCCGCATATCAAGGTCGTGGTGCGCACCGATTGGGACAAATCCAAGGTCGCTCTGGTGTCGGGTGGTGGTTCCGGCCACGAGCCAGCCCATGCAGGCTTTGTGGGTGCTGGCATGTTAACGGCAGCGGTATGTGGCGAGGTGTTTGCATCGCCCTCGGTAGACGCAGTGCTCGCAGGCATCATGGCCGTGACCGGCGATGCGGGGTGTTTGCTCATCGTCAAAAACTACACTGGCGACCGGCTTAATTTTGGTCTGGCCGCAGAGCGGGCCCGCGCGTTGGGACGCAAGGTTGCAATGGTTATCGTCGATGATGATGTGGCACTGCCAAACTTGCCGCAGGCACGTGGTGTGGCGGGAACCTTGTTTGTCCACAAGATCGCTGGCGCGATGGCTGAAGCGGGTGGCACACTCGAAAAAATCGTGGAAACCGCACAGGCCGTCGTTGATAGTGTGTCCTCGCTGGGCATGTCGCTTGATACTTGCACTGTGCCTGGTTCACCGCCTGAAGCGCGCATACCTCTGGGCAAGGCTGAACTCGGCCTCGGCATTCATGGAGAGGCGGGTGTTGACCAAATCGACTTTGGCGGTGCCGCCGCTGCAATCGACATGGTAGCTGATAAATTGGCAAGCCATTTGACTGAAACGACACAGATCGCCCTGATTAACAATCTGGGTGCAACTACGCCGCTTGAAATGTCGATCCTTACCGAGGGGCTGTGCAGTTCCAAGATTGGCGCGTCTGTGGAGTACATTATCGGCCCGGCTGCGATGATGACATCGCTTGATATGCATGGCTTTTCAATTTCGCTTTTACCCGCTCGGCCTGAATGGGTTGCAGCGTTGCAAGCACCGGTTAATCTGGCCGCATGGCCCGGCATTGGCGCTGCTACGCCCCCTAAAATAGTGCCGCTACCCGATGGACTTACCCCCATTCATCCAATGCGATCAGAACATGCTGGTCATCGCGCGTTTATTGATAAATGCTGCACGGTGTTGATTGCAGCTGAAAAGCCTTTGAACGCTCTGGATGCAAAGTCGGGCGATGGTGACACAGGGTCCACCTTGGCGGGTGCTGCCAAGGCACTACAAGCGGCGTTTGACAATCTACCGCTCGCCGACATGACCCAACTGTTCCGCGCGATCGGCACGGAACTCAGCCAAACCATGGGCGGTTCGTCCGGCGTATTGTTGGCGATTTTTTTCAACGCTGCAGGTGATGCCTCGGCAAGCGGGCGCGATATCGTCGGCGCATTGCAGGCAGGTTTAGATCGGGTGTGCGAAGTCGGTGGCGCATCGGTAGGTGACCGCACGATGGTAGACGCTTTGGCGCCGGCATTGAAGGCATTGGCCGATGGCGATCTGCAAGCTGCCGCGAAAGCAGCACGGGCAGGGGCAGATGCGACAGCAGAGATCACGCGCGCTCAGGCTGGCCGAGCCGCATATGTTTCGGCTACCAATCTAAAGGGTTACAATGATCCCGGCGCCGAGGCCGTCGCCATATTGTTTGAAGCGGCAATGTCAAAGTAGAATACGCTTGGCGGGCCTCGTGGGGCCTTGTCGGGGCATTGTCAGATTAAACGTGCGATAGACTTGCTCGCGTATGTCTGACATGCCCACCAGTAATCACGAAATGCTCAATCAACCCTAGCCAAAGCGGACCCGTCCAAGCCCGACAGCACACCAAACCAAGATTGGTTGGTGCCTGTCAAAAGCCACCAATTTTGCTCAGATATCTCGCTTGCGCCGACTGCGGATCTCGCCAACAAATGACCCGATCAGGAAGATGGCAGCGAGCGCCAGAAAAGTCGCTGATATAGGGTCTTCGATGAACGCGCGGTGGTCGCCGCCAGATATAACCAACGAACGGCGGTAGTTAGATTCGACCATGTAGCCCAATACCAACCCCAGAACGGTGGGCAACAGAGGCAGCCCGAAGTACCGCATCCCGAGGCCAAGTATGCCTGCGGCTAGCACAAGATACAGATCGGCCATTGAATTATTGATTGTGTAGGCACCAGAGAACACGAGTGCCAAAATGAAAGCCATCAAATAGGGTTTGGGTCTGTTAACAAGCCAAACGCATATTTTGAGCGACATGACGGCCACGATTGGAAGAGCAATAACTGCGACGATCAAGCCAGTGTAAAGCCCGTAAAGTATCTCTGGGCTTCGGTCGAATAGGATAGGGCCAGGAATCAGACCATGAATAAGAAAGCCACCGAGTAGAATTGCGGTTGAATTTGACGCGGGAATTCCGAAGCTAAGCAATGGTATCAGTCCAACGCCCGCGTCCGTATTGTTGGCGCTTTCTGATGCGGCCACACCTTCCGGTGCACCTTTGCCAAATTGCTCTTTATTCTTGGAAAAGCGCTTTGCTTCATTGTAGGCCATGAATGATGCAACCGTGCCTCCGGCACCGGGCATCAATCCGCAAAATGCGCCTATCGCAGCGCCTATACCATTGGCTTTGAAAAGCGTTTTCTGAAGGGCAAACGACGGAAGGCGAAACTTGCTCTTTTGCGCCTCGTCACGGGGTCGTTCGGGCTGACTAACCTGTTCCAGCAATTCGCTAACGGCGAATAGACCGATCATAACGAGCACGAAAGGAACACCGGAAAGAAGATCAGGGCTGCCGAAGTTAAAACGCGCAACGCCTGATACGGGGTCAGTGCCAACGGTGGCAATCATCAGTCCAATCATTGCTGCTATTGCGCCTTTTATCAGCGAGCCTTCCGAAACACTTGCAATGACGCTGAGACCGAGAACGCCAAGCGCGAAGTAGGCCTCGGGGCGAAACGCCAGCGCAAGCCGCGACAATGGCTCGGTCAAGAGGATTAACATGGCAAGACCGGCAATTGTGCCAATCACGCTGGCAACCAAGGCGATGCCCAATGCTTCACCACCCTTGCCACGGCGCTGCATTTCATAGCCTTCAATCATGGTGGCGGCAGCGGCATTCGTTCCCGGTGTTCGGATCAGAATTGCGGGTATTGAGCCGCCATATTCCGCACCAACATAGGTTGCGGCCAAAAGTGCAAGAGCCGGTATAGGCTCCATTGTGAATGTGAACGGAAGCAGTAGGGCCATCGTAATTGATGGTGAAACCCCTGGCATTGAACCGCCAAATATGCCGAACGCCATGCCGACGACCGCCATAATGCTGCTCGGGCCTTTGTTTGTAGAATTTGGTTTTCCAATCGCGCAAATGCCGGATGCTCTGCTTATTGCAGCACAGATATTTATCGGCTTTTCACTTGGCACCCGGTTGCGACGTGAGAACTTTATTAAATTACCCCGCGTGGCGGCGGCAGGTGTTACATGCGGGGCTGTGCTTATCGTTGGCATGGGACTGATCGTGGCACCGCTTATTGTTGCATGGACAGGTGCTGAGACAACGGCCACAATCCTTGGCACTGCACCAGGCGGACTTGGCGAAATGATCGCCTCTGCGAAAGCTGTTGGTGCGTCCGCTGCAATCGTTGCAGGGTTTCAATTTGTGCGGTCTTTCATCACAAATATATTCGTTCCACCATTAGTAGTCCGATTTGGCAAAAGTGGTGGTGGAGCGGTTTAAAGCAATGTCATGGGCTTTGTCAGATAAACGCAGGCAATTGTTGACGAGGAGGACCCGTGACTACACGTTGCGCGCCGAACGGCAAGTTGCAATCTTGGGAGCACCTTTAGAGCATTAACGCCGTCAAACCCGGATGATCTTTTGGCCGCGCGCCTTGCGGCCAATGAAATTTCCGTTCCGTTTCGTTGATAGGCACATCGTTGATGCTGGCATGCCGCGCGCTCATATAGCCTTCGCTATCAAATTCCCAATTTTCATTGCCATGTGAACGAAACCAACTGCCGTCTGCGTCACACCATTCGTAGACGAAGCGCACCGCAATCCTGTTGTCTGCGAATGCCCATAGTTCCTTTATCAGCCGATATTCGAGCTCTTTGTTCCATTTTCTGGTCAGGAATTCTTCGATTTCGGCATGGCCGGTCAAAAATTCCGCACGATTACGCCATTTGCTGTCCTTGGTGTAGGCGAGCGCGACCTTCGCTGGATCGCGCCCGTTCCACCCATCTTCAGCGGCCCGGATCTTTTGTCTGGCGGTCTCTTCAGTAAAGGGCGGAAATGGTGGTCGGGACATCGAAATAGTCCCCTGTCACCAAGAATTGTAGCCGAGATATTTGCCAGACATTTCAATTTTGACACGATCGCCCTTTGGATTTTCGACGCGTGTGATTTGCATATCAAAATCGATCGCGGACATAATACCATCGCCAAACTTTTCTTGAATGATCGCTTTGATGGTAGGCCCATATACGCCGACGATCTCATAAAGGCGGTAAATACAGGGGTCCGTCGGGACAGCTTGCTCCCAAATTTTGGTTGGTGACTCTGTCAACACCAATGCCGCTTCTTGCGGCAATCCCATGACTGAAACCAATGCCTCAGCTTTGTCTTTGGGCATGGCATTCATACCCATTGCAGCAGAATGGGTCCAAACAGGAGACATGCCAATCTGTTCTGCAATCCCCTCCCAAGTCAAACCAGCAGTGCGCTTAGCCGACAAAATCATCTCGGTGACATCTTCTTTCGTCATCATTTTTGTCATCGCGTTTTCTCCATTCTGTTTTGTATTAGGCACTGCGTTTGCGAGTGCTGGGTTTTGTGGGGATTGTTTGATCAATGTGCACAATCTCAGGTACATTGTCGGATGCGCCGGTTTGCCCGGCCAGCTCCCTGGACCGCTTGCCTAGAAACTGGACCAAGTGGTTTCGGATGGCGTAGTAGTTCGGGTGCTCGACAATGTCTGTGCGGACGCGCGGACGTGGTATTGTAATGTCAACGGACTCCGCGACGCGCGCATAGGGACCATTGGTCATTAACAAAATCCGGTCGGCTAAGAGGATCGCTTCATCAATATCATGCGTGATCATGAATACGGTCTGGTTGGTGCCAGCCCAAACCTTCAGCAATTCGTCTTGGATCGTGCCGCGGGTCAATGCATCCAATGCGCCGAATGGCTCATCGAGTAAAAGAAGTTTCGGGCTAATGGAAAATGCGCGTGCAATGGAAACACGCTGGCGCATGCCTCCCGACAACTGGCTTGGCTTGCGGTTGAAGACATCTTCATGCAGCCCCACCATTTTCAAATGCTTTTTTGAGTGTTCGATGACCTGTTCTTTGGACCAGCCGGGATGGCGTGCAGCCACGGCAAAAGTGACATTCTTCAATGTCGAAAGCCAGGGCAGCAGCGAGTAGTTTTGAAAGACCACGCCACGATCAAGACTAGGACCAGACACCTCGGTTCCATCCATGATCACAACGCCGCTGCTGGCTTCAGCAAGGCCGGCCAAAATGTTCATGATTGTGGACTTCCCACAACCAGAATGACCAAGAATGACCACGAATTCTCCCTTTTCAACGCCAAAAGATGCATTTTCAAAGACAGTAAGGTCTCCGCCGCTTCCATCTGGATACTTTTGTGTCAGGCGTTCAACGCTCAGGTAAGGGGTAGTCAATGAGATATTCCTATTCCTTGTAAGCAACAAACCGCTGCAAAATGCCGAACATTGAATCGAGTATCATGCCGACAATGCCGATCATGAGAATGGAGAAAATCACGGATGTGAGATCGAGATTGTTCCACTCATTCCATACGTAGTATCCAATGCCTGTACCGCCGACCAACATCTCAGCTGCGACGATTACCAACCATGCAATGCCAATAGATATTCGCATGCCGGTAACGATGGTTGGGGCGGCAGCGGGCAAAATAACCATGAATGCTGTACGAAGCGCTCCAAGTTCATGGGTGCGTGCAACATTCACCCAATCAGCCCGCACACCAGCGACGCCGAAAGCCGTGTTGATGAGCATCGGCCAGTTGGAGCAAATGAAGATGACAAAAATTGCACTGCGTTCACTGTCCTGAATAATGAACAATGCAAGCGGCATCCACGCCAGCGGTGAAATTGGCCTGAGTACCTGAATGAACGGATTAAGTGCTTTGTAAGCAACGGGCGACATACCAATCAGGAAGCCCAACGGAATAGCCACCAGTGCGGCAAAGAAATACCCGGCAAGGACACGCCAAATCGAGTATCCAATCTGAATACCAATCCCTTTATCGTTAGGTCCGGCATCGTAAAATGGATTGCTGAGCTGTTCCCAAGCCTTTTCAAAAACTTGGCTTGGCGGCGGCACACCGGCTTTCGGTGCGCCGCCTCCAGTCAATCTCTCATACTCGGTCAATTCGCCTGCGGCTTTTTGCGCGGGAATGGAGACTTCCCAGATAAACAGGCCGACGAATAAGAGCACAAATGATAGTATTGCTGCGCGTTTGTTGAGCGAGAGAGCAGTCATGCTTAGTTCTTCTTGATCGCGAAGCTGTTCACGTAGTCCTCGGGCGTCGCCGGATCGAAGGTTTTGCCCATAATGATATGGGACTTATAGTTCTCCGCCGGCGCATCGTAGCCAAGATCGGTCATGATCTTGCGGGCATCTGATGCCAGATAGACCTGCTCCGCAACACCTCTGTAGTCGATATCGCCTTCAATGTAGCCCCAGCGTTTCATCTGGGTGAGAATCCAAACGCCCATTGAGTGCCAAGGGAACGGATCGAAATCGATCCGATCAGGAACATTCTTCACTTCGCCCAAGCCGTCAGCGTAGGTTCCGGTCAAGACCTGTTCAATGACCGGTACCGGCTGGTTGAGATAGTTTGTTGGTGCGATGGCTTCAGAAATCTCTTTCCGGTTTTCAGGGTTTGATGCGTACTGTGTTGCGTCGATGATCGATTTCAACAGCGCGCCATATGTGTTTGGCAGTTCCTGAGCGAATGAAAGCGGTGCGGCAAATGCACAGCATGGATGCCCATCCCAGATTTCTTTCGTGAGAATATGGATGAAGCCAATTCCTTCCCAGACAGCCCGCTGGTTGAACGGATCGGGCGACAAATATCCATCCAGGTTGCCAGCGCGCAGGTTCGCCACCATCTCCGGCGGTGGAACAACGCGAATCTGAATGTCGACATCCGGATCAAGCCCAAACTCTGCCACTGAGGTACTCCCCAATTGTTGGACAGTTTCCGGTGTAAATTAAGCTACTCTTTGCTCCTGCTGATCGGGGTTGGTTGTTTCAATTTTCTGCCAGTAAACCACTGCGGGCGGTTTCCCACCAAGGGCTGAGTGTGGCCGTTTTTGGTTATAGAAGTCCATCCACTTTTTGATCGCGGCTTTGGCCTGTGATCCGGTTTCCCATGCATGCAGATAGACGCATTCGTATTTCAGGCTGCGCCAAAGCCGCTCAACGAAGATGTTATCGAGGAAACGGCCTTTGCCATCCATCGAGATACGGATGCCTGACCGACGCAACTGATCCGTCCAGGCAAAGGATGTGAACTGACTGCCTTGGTCTGTGTTCATCATCTCAGGCGGGCCGAACTTGTGGATCGCTTCGTTCAGTGCATCAACACAGAACCCGGCTTCCAAAGTGTTGGAGATACGCCAGGACAGAACCTTGCGCGTGTGCCAGTCCATGATCGCGACGAGATACAGGAACCCGCGCCGCATCGGCAGATAGGTGATGTCGGAACACCAGACCTGATTGGGCCTCGCCACGCGCAGCCCTCGCAACAGATAGGGATAGATCTTGTGTCCCTTGGCAGCCTTGCTCGTGTTGGGCTTCTGGTAAATCGGCATGAGGCCCATCAACCGCATGAGGCGACGGATGCGCTTCTCATTCACCAGGTGGTCTTCGTTACGCAGATGCCATGTCATCTGGCGAACGCCAAAGAATGGCGTTTCTAGAAATTGCTTGTCGATCTTGCGCATCAGATCGAGGTTCAGGTCTGTCTCACCCTTCAGATCGTAGTAGAACGAAGACCGCGAGATCGACAGCAAGGCGCACTGTTTTGTGACCGACAGGTTCGGCTGGTCAGGCTCAATCATCTCGCGCCTCACTTGCCGGTCCAGGGCTTGAGCTTTCTGGCCAAAAAATCGTTGGCCACTGCCAACTCCCCGATTTTAGCGTGGAGGTCTTTGACCTGATCTTCATCAATCTGAGGCGTCTTCTTGCCACCGCGCTCGAACACGCCAGACGCGCCCTCAAGCAACGCACGCTTCCATTGATGGATCATCGTGGGATGAACCCCAAAACGGCTGGCAAGTTCGCTGATGGTCTCCTCGCCTTTCAGCGCTTCCAAAGCCACTTTGGCCTTGAACTCTGGGCGGTGCTGTTTGCGTTTCGACATTTCTGATCTCCTTCGTCATGAAGATCAGCAGACAACAATTCGTAGCTTACGTCAGTGTCCGATTTCCGGGGAGTAGCTCA
>JBAUIL010000284.1:0-29627 GCA_049682915.1 Ahrensia sp.
GCACCTTTGAGATGCTCCAGCGCCTTGAACGCGGTCGCAGCCTCCACACCAACGCTGATCGCAAGCCCCGCAGAAACCAGCGCATTGGCAATTTGAAAATCACCAGCCAAGGGCAGCTCGATACGATACAAAGCGCCATCATGCTGCACCTCGGCAATTTGCCGGTGCCGCTCATGCTCAACCCGTTTGAGCGCGATAAAGCCGCCTTTGCGCCCAACAGTCAGCACATTGAGACCTGCACGCTTTGCAATTTCAATGGCTTTGTCTGAAAACGCATCATCGGCGAAAATCACCGCAGGCTGGCCTGCCGATAACCGCTCGGTGAAAAGCCGCATCTTGGCGTTGAAATAGTCCTCAACGCTCGGATGATAATCGAGGTGGTCGCGGCCCAAATTTGTAAAGCCACCGGCAGCCAGCGCGACACCGTCCAAACGATGCTGGTCAAGGCCGTGGCTGGACGCTTCAAGCGCCACATGGCTGACATTACCAGCAGCCAGTTGCTTGAGCATTTTGTGCAAGGCGACTGGATCGGGCGTCGTCAACGAGCCCTCAATCTTGACGTCCGGCGCATCAACGCCGGTGGTGCCGATGCTGGCAGCAGCCAGGCCCGCAAACGCAAATATCTGACGGGTAAATGCCGCAACCGACGTCTTGCCCGCTGTGCCGGTGACCGCGACTACGGTCGCTGGTTGCGGCGCATGCAGGCGCGCAGCCATCATCGCCAGGACGTGGCGCGGATTGGCGGTTTCAATAACCGGTATGTCATGGATCTGTATATCGGCGCCCGTGCCACAAACAATCGCACTTGCCCCTTTGAGGTGGGCTTGTTGCGCATACTGGCTGCCGTCAGTCTTTGATCCGGACAGCGCGACAAACACATCGCCGGGCTCGACGGCCCGGCTGTCAGCGGTGACGTCACGCACCGGCGTTGCACGCTCACTTTCGTGCACATCCAACAAATCTGAAAAGTCTGACAGCTTCATCGTCTGGCTCTTTACTCGGAATATGACACCAGCAAGGCGTCGCGCTGCTTGCCGAATTGCGGTTGCACGCCAAGCATGGTGGCCGAGCGCCGAATGATATTGCCCACCATTGGCGCGGCGTTCAATCCGGCGGTCGCGCTCTTCTGGCCCTCAGTTGGCTTTGGCTCGTCAATAATCGTCAATACCACATATTGAGGATCGTCCATCGGGAATGCGCCCAAAAACGCGTTGAACCGGTGGTCGCCCGAATATCGGCCATTGACCACTTTCTCCGCCGTACCAGTTTTACCACCGACAAACAGCCCGTCCACATCGGCGCGTCTGCCCGAACCCGCTTCAACATTGTAGCGGAACAGATAGCGCATATCCTGGCTCGTCTGCGGGCGCAGCACCTGCTTGGCGATGGCTGCAGCCTGTTCCGGGCTGCGTCTTTTAAATGTCGGCTCAATCAACTTGCCGCCATTCATCAACGCTGCCGCAGCAACCGCGGTTTGCAACGGTGTTGTCGACATGCCGTGGCCGAAGGAAATCGTAATCGAATTAATCTTTTTCCAGTCTTTGGGCTCGGTGGGCTTGGCGACTTCCGGCAGTTCGGTATCCATCCGGTCAAGCAGACCAAGGCGCGCCAAAAATTCACGATGCCCCTCAATACCGACCACATCGGCCATTCTTGCCGTACCGATATTGGATGAATAGATGAACACTTCCGGCACGCTCAGAACGCGGCGCTTGCCGTGAAAATCATTGATCGTGAAGCCACCGATCCTGATCGGTTTAGACGCATCAAACCGGTCATTCAGTGTGACCTTGCCTGAATCAAGGGCCATCGCCGTGGTAAAAGCCTTGAATGTTGAGCCCATCTCAAACAGACCTGCCGACATGCGGTTCAACCGATCCTTGTCCAGCGCATTGAACGGGTTGTTGGGGTCATAATCAGGCAGTGACGCCATGGCGATGACTTCGCCGGTATGAACATCCAAGATCACCGCGCCCGCCGCAATCGCATCATAGCGCTGCATCGCGTCGCGCAACTCATCGTGAACGACCGCCTGCACACGGCTGTCGATCGACAGCGCGACAGGCTCCAGTTCGGTCTCAACATCCAAGCCCAGTTCCTGCAGCGTGCCCAGCCCATCATCATCGATATGCTTTTCAATACCCGCGGTACCGGCATTGTCGATATTGACGAGGCCCAGCACATGCGCTGCTGTTTCCGCATGCGGGTAGAACCGGCGTGTCTCACGGCGGAAGCCGATGCCGGGTATACCCAACTGCATTACTTTGGCTTGTTGCGGTGGGCTCAGTTCGCGGCGAAGCCACACAAAACCGGCGCCTGATGACAGCTTGCGGTGCCAGTCCTTCTGGTCGACATCCGGCAACACCGTTGCCAGCGCTTCGACCGCTTCATCAACGTCGATGATCCGCACCGGCTCACCATAAAGAGACGCAACACGCAAATCTGTGGCCATCACAACGCCGTTACGGTCCACAATATCAGGACGCGCCGCCATAATGCGGTCAACCGCACCATAGCGGGTGCGGTCTTCGAGATCTTCCAAACCGTACTGTACAAGCCGCCCGCCAATTGCCGCATAGACAGCCAAAAAGCACACCATCGTAATGGCGATGCGCGAGCGCCCGACGCTTTGGCCGCCGTCGCGCGAAGCCAACTTGTCAGGCACATAGCGGCCCGGCTTTGCTTTTTTGGTGTTGGATTTGAACCCGCGAAATTTCACTTATTCAGCTCCATTGGTGGAATCGATGCTGCCGGTGGTCAGTTCATCAGCCAGTTCCTGGGCGATGATTTCTTCAATGCCCTGTGAAGCGTCACGCACCGGCGCATCGGGCAACTCATCGGGCTGCACAATTTGGTGGGTCTCAGTCACATCAAGCTGCAATTGATCGCTGAACTGCTCGCTTAACGCCTTCATGCGCTGCGGTCGTGTCAAATAGGCCCAATCCGCTTTCAGCATTTCGATTGTTTCGCGGCTTGTCTCGATGACCCCTTCGGTTGCGCGGATTTCCGACAAGCGCGCCTCGGCCTCATGCTTGATCGTGTAAGTCCAGGTCGCGGCTACGATGACCAGGGTAATCAAAACAACATTGATAAAGCGCATCATGATCGCGTCTCCTCGATGACAGGCTCGATCCACGGCAAGCGCGCCAGTTTGAACAGGCCAAAATCCGGTTTTTCTGCGTCTGCTTCAGAGCGCCGGGCCGCACGCAACTTGGCTGAGCGCGCACGCGGATTAATCAATGCTTCTTCTTGCGACGCGGACAAAACCGCAGGGCCATCCTGAATGAAAGTTGCCACATTCGGGCTGACCTGCGGCAGGTGGCGAGAGCCCCCGTTTTTGCCACTTCTGGCAGCCAGAAAGCGCTTGACCATGCGGTCTTCCAGCGAGTGAAAACTGACTACGACCAACATGCCACCCGGCTTTAAAATTGTCTCAGCAGCAAACAAGGCACGCCCCAACTCGCGCAATTCATCATTGACGAAGATGCGCAGCCCCTGAAACGTGCGGGTGGCGGGGTGGATGGTATCGCTGTGCTTGCGCGGGTTGGCCTTCTCGATGATCCGCACCAGCTCACCTGTGGTTTCAATGCTCGACGTTTTGCGCGCATCGTCAATCGCTTTGGCAATGCGCGAGGCCTGTTTTTCTTCACCCAGAATGCCGATGATACGAATGAGGTCAGCCAGCGCCGTATGCTTGATCACATCGGCTGCAGATGGTCCGGTTTGCGCCATCCGCATATCCAAGGGACCATCCTGCTGAAATGAAAAGCCGCGCATGGCCTGATCCAACTGCATGGATGAGACGCCGATATCGAGCACCACCGCATCAACACTGCGCGGCGCGAGCACATCCCCCATGGTGGAAAACGGCTGTTGCACCAGCGACAACCGGTCACCATAAGTCTCTATCATCGGTGCCGCCGCCGCAATGGCATGGGGGTCTCGGTCAAAGCCGACAATCGATGCTCCGGCATCCAACATGGCGCGGCTGTAGCCACCCGCACCAAATGTGCCATCAACAATCGTCTTGCCCGCAAAGCCGTCAATGCTGGCCATAACCTCCGACAGCATCACCGGAATATGCGGTTGCTGCCCGGTCATGATTGTGCGGCTTCTGATTTCAACTTGCGCGCATTTTTCAAGCGCGCCAGCGCTGCCGATTGATAGGCCTGAAACTTCTCCGGTTCCCAAATCTGGAAATAATGACCCATGCCCACAAAGGCCACGGAATCCGTGATGCCGGTGTGGTCGCGCAGAAACTCTGTAACGGTAATCCGCCCGTCGCCGTCCACTTTCAAAAACGCGCCATCGCCATGAATATGGTAGGCCATATCGTCGGCTTCCGATGAAAATGGGTCGAATTCGCCCAAGCGTGCTTCCAACCGCTCCAAAAGGTCCATGCCACCAGCGATCAAAGCCGGATTGTCCAGTGAACGCATCGCATAAAGATCGACCAAGCCGCGCTGCTGCAAAATCGTGCGGAAACGGGCGGGCACGGAAACCCGGCCCTTTGCGTCGATCCTGTTGATGGCATTCGACAGAAATCGATCCACCGGTGAGTCCCGCCTTTATTAAGCAATCGCTAACATAGTTGAATGCCATGCGATTGCGCCGCAAACCTGAATGCGCCGGATCGGCGCGCTGCCCCAGTACGGTCGGACGAAGGACTTGATGATCGATATTTTGGCTTGAACCGGCGGACAGATTAAGAGAGCCCACCGGAGAACAATTGATAAGTAATGTCTTACATATCCATCGAACCAAGAGCGCCCGACACGCAATATCTGGGATATCATGGGCATATATGGGGGTCAACGGGAACGCTCGCCAATCCGGGACAAAGTTCACGCCCGCACCGTGTATCGGTTGCCGACTCGCTATTTATCCGTGGTTAACCTTAACAAACCGTTAGCTAAATCCCTGTGAGACTCTCTCTTGGTCTAGAGTCTCATTTTTTGAAATAGCGTTCACAATTTGGCCCTTTGCTGAATTTTCCGCGCGTAAATGTTGCAATTCTGACCGTTTTGTTACTTTTTTTGCTCAGCATCACCAAAACGATAGCCCTGTGAGGAAGCTTTATGAGTTCAATCCCTACTCGTGCGTTCAAATTTGCCGCCGCAACATTTACTATGGCGGCAATGGTATTTGGTTTTTCGATTACAGCCCACGCAGGAAGCTCGATCCGCACCGGCGGCGTGACATCGCAACCCGCAGGGCATCACAACTATTGCAACCGGGGCGGACGCCATTGCGGGGGCCATCGAGACGCCGGCCCAGCACAAATGAATGCATCGAAATGGGCAGCGGTTAAATCCGTCAATGCACAGGTCAACCGCTCCATCAAACCGATGAGCGACCTGCAGAGCCGAGGCGTGGCAGAGTATTGGTCTAACGGCGGTCGAACTGGTGACTGCGAGGATTACGCGCTCAAAAAGCGCAGCATCTTGCTGTCCAAGGGCTTCAAGCCGTCGCAGCTTCCGTTGGTCAAAACGCGTCTGCGCAATGGCGAAGCGCACATTGTTCTGGTCGTGCGCACCACGCAAGGCGATTTTGTCATGGACAATTTGCGCAATGACGTGCCCGCATATAACCGAACCGGCTATCGTTTCTTGAAAATGCAGTCAGCATCAAACTCAAGCACTTGGCTTTCTATTCGCGGCTAATCCGCAGCTTTTTGCCTTATTTATCAAGCCCGCCACAAGTTGATGCATGTGGTGGGTTTTTTATGAGGCATCACCGACGGGGCTAGGTCTCGAGGGGGTATGAGACACTTTGAGCTGGAGGGGGACAGAGCTGCCCCGCCGGTGAAACGCTGATCCACCTAGCGGTCGCTAGAGCGGAAAATCATCGATAAAATAGTCTGTTGGCCGCCTTCGATGGTGTAGCGGACATCGGCATCACGGCCGTTTATCAGCTGCGTGCCCGTGAACACTTGATCCGAAACGACGCCGCTAACGGCTGCCGTCGGCTCCAAGTCGAGCACGGTGCTTCCAAAGAGCGCTTGCTTATTGGGATCAAAGACACGGACATCGCCCGCTGAATTACTCGTTGAAGCAGCAAATGCCGCATGAGCAAGCAAGGTCGCAACAGTTGCGAGTGAGATTAGAAGTGTTTTCATTTTCACGTCCTTCCAACAATTGACCTACGCAGTAACGGGCGGCACTCAAAAAAGGTTTCAGCATTTCTTCGGATTTTTTGTTTTTTGTTCCGATGACAACAATCTGAGCCTAGCGCGACGCTATTTCAAATCACGCATTTGCGAGCATCGGGTGATGGGTGTGCTCGCCTGTGATCGGAAACAACAACGACAAAACAGAAATTAAACTTTGTATTTCAGTGGGTTGTGAAAATGAAAAAACGGCCGGCATGGCGCATCGATCACGAAACCGTTCACTCAATTGCGACTGATGGATCACTATTGCACCCGCGCTTGGTGCAGCCTGTCGGTCAAAAAATGTGCTGTCGCGTTCTTGATCAGGCCCAAAAATGCAAAAATGACCAGTCGGCCTGTAAGCCGGGTTCTGTATGGCCACAAACAAAAGCCTGTGGCGTGGCAGCCATTCATCTGGGACGCCTGTTGCCAAACGCCTCGTGCAACCTACCCGGACAACTCATGTGGAGCCATGGTGGGCAAGCCCACGCGTTGTCCCTATTCGGTCTTGCTCCCGGTGGGGTTTACCATGCCATGCCTGTTGCCAGCCATGCGGTGGGCTCTTACCCCACCCTTTCACCCTTACTCGCGCACACTGTGCGAGCGGTCTGCTTTCTGTGGCACTTTCCCTAGGGTTACCCCCGCCGGACGTTATCCGGCACCGTTTCTCCGTGGAGCCCGGACTTTCCTCAGCGCGCGCCTTTCGACATTGCAACGCCGCGGCTGCCCGGCCGACTGGTCGGCTTCTGCCTAGTCGCCGCGACACCAAATGGCAAGCAATCTGCACGCACCAACACAGTGGAAAAAAAGGTGACTGTCTAAGGTGACCGTCACATTGAGCGCCCTATCTTTGTGCAATGTACCGCTAAGCGGCCATCCAAAGACGCTGAGGGGATCATTGTGTCACTGAAAACAGTCTTGCTCATCGGCAGCGCCCCCGACGCGATGCGTGCCAGAGCCTTCGACACCACGGCGGTCAGCACCATCGTTGCCATCAACAATGCGTGGCGGGTGCGCGATGATTGGGACTATCTGGTCTTTCCGCAGGACTTTCCCGACGAACGCCGCCCGGTGCCGCGCCGCGCGCAAAAATTTATCGAAGCTCATGACTATGTGCCGGCAAACAATGCCTATGGCGGCATCATCTATGCGGGTGCCACCATGGCCTTCACTGCAGCTTACTGGATTTTACACACGCTCAAGCCCGACCTCCTTTTGGTAACAGGCTGCGACATGATCTACGATCAAAAGCTGGGCCCGACCCATTTTTACGGACGCGGCACTGCCGATCCACTGCGCAAAGACCCGACATTACAGTCGCTGGAAGCCAAAGCCACACGGCTGATGCTGCTGGCCGCGCGGCAGGGGTGCTTGTGCGCTAATCTCAGCCCGCGCGCCGACAGCCGCCTCACCTTCCCGCGCATTGCAGCCGAGACCATGGCAACCGGGCTTGCCCAGCAGCGCTTCCAAGAACTCGAAAGACTGGCAGCGCGCCATGATGACGCCAAGGTGACCGGCATTTTAGCGCAAGAGGCATCGCTGGGGCAGTTCGTGGCGTCAGGCAACTACTGGGACAACGACTTCAAGATCGACAGTAAAGCCTTGTTTGACATCGACATGGCATGGCGTGGCACGGCATACCCGCACCGCAGCGCACTGCGCAGATCAGCCTCTTAGAGAAACTCCGCTCACGGTTGGGGCAACCAGAAGCAAAACTGTTCTAAAGCCGGGTGTGCATTGTGTAGACGCCACCGTGCTCGCTCAGGCGGTTGAGCACCAAAGCCGCTTCGGTGACATGCAACGCGCGCGCGGCCATCGCTTGCCTTTTTGAAGCATTGTCAGCGGCGGCCACCAACGCATCTAGGCCCGCGCAAAAGTCAATCTGTGATGGGAAACCGGGCAAGCGCTTTGCGGTCTTATCGCCGTAGCGCAGACGCCGCCCGGCATTCAGGCGCAGCGGCAACACATGGCCCAAGATTGCCTCCAGGCGCCGCGCCACCCTGAATGAAAAAGACAATGTGTTGGCCGGTGCTTCCACAAACACGGCAGACCGGTCGTCCCACAAATCCGCAACCGTCAATGTGCCCTGCTCGGCCATAATGATCATGGAACGGTCTTTGGGCGCGCACAAGCCGCATGTCAGCCGTGCTACCACACCGCTTTCAAACGTCAAACACGCCGTGGAAAAGTCCGGTGCCATGGCTTGCGGCGCAATCGGCGCACCCTTATCCATGAAAAAAGTGCCCGATGTGCCCGTCATCTCGCGGATCGGCCCGAACAAGCCGATCAGCCAACTCAAACCATAACCCGCGTGCTCCAGCGTACAGCCGATTTCAAATTCATGGCGTCCTGGCCACGGCGCACCCGACTGGCTACGCCAGCTCTGCCAATTGTCCCGAAACACCGGGCCATCTTCCATTTCCACATAAACCAGCTTGGGCGCGCCAATCTCGTGAGAGCTGAGTGTCTTCTCAACCAGGCCAAACGCCGACGACAGCGCATTGGCAGGCGCACCACCCAATGCCAAGCCGCGCTCTTCGGCCAGCACCACCAACGCTTCCGCATCCGGCAGGCGCATCGCCAAAGGTTTCTCACAATAGACATGCTTACCGGCCTCCAGCGCGGCGCGGCTGATGGCGTAATGGGTTTCCGGCGTGGTCAGGACAACCACAAGCTCAACACTGTCATCGGCCAGCACATCCGCCTGGCTGGCATAGGCAGTCACGCTGTAGTAATCACAAAACTGTTTGAGACGCGCGGCGTCGCTGTCATAAACACCGGCCAGCGTTAGGCCGGGATAATGTGCGAGCGTGGTCATGTAATAATCGACCACAAACCCCGTTCCAATAATCGCAAATCGCATCGCTCACCCCACTTGGCGGCAACGCTAAGCCAAATAAGCCAAAAAAACGTGAATCGCCTTCAGGCGTCGCTGGGGTCAGTTGGCGAGGGACGATCATAATCATCCTCATCGTCCACCAAAGGGTCACCCGGGATCACATAGGAGCCCGACAACCATCGGTTCAAATCAACACTTTTGCACCGTGCACTGCAAAACGGGTAGCTTTCGCGCGTTGAAGGCTTGCCGCATTCAGGGCATGCCCGCTTGGGCCTCAACGGGGCAACATTGTCACCATCCCCCGCCATCACGCACCGGCACCGAGCCAATTGTAATGCACGTTGAAACCCTCTGCTGTCAGCAGGTTCACGGTTTCATACAACGGCAAACCAACCACATTGGAATAAGAGCCGACAATTTTGACCACAAAACTGCCTGCCAAACCCTGAATGGCATAGCCGCCGGCTTTGCCGCGCCATTCACCTGAGGCAAGATAGCTTTCCATCTCGTCACGGCCCAGCCGCTTGAAGCGGACTTTTGTCTCTACAATAACGCTGCGGCTTTTGCCCTTGGGCGTGATCAAACACAGGCCAGTGTAAACCTTGTGTGCCCGGCCCGACAAATAGCGCAACGATTGCGACGCTTCATCCAGCAGCTCGCATTTCGGCAAAGCCGTGCGCCCCACTGTCACCACCGTATCGGCGGCAAGCACATAGCTGCCCTGATATTCAGCTTCCCGCTTGACGATCGCCGCCACCTTCTCAGCCTTGGCGAGGCTCAAGCGACGCGCAAGCGAACGCGGATGCTCCGCCTTCATCGGCGTCTCATCAATATCAGCAGGAATGAGAAAATCCGGCTCCACACCCACTTGCTGCAACAAGGCAACGCGGCGGGGTGAGCCGGAAGCGAGGACAAGTTTCTGCAAAACACTCATATGTGGTCGTCCCGCGCGAAATGCTGCCCCGGATGATCATGCGCCCTGCCCTATGGGCGGGGCAACAAAACCTATTTGAAACGGTAAGTGATACGACCCTTGGTCAGATCATACGGTGTCATTTCAACCAACACCTTGTCGCCCGTCAAAACGCGGATGCGGTTTTTGCGCATTTTACCTGCAGTGTGGGCGATAATTTCATGTTCGTTTTCCAGTTTCACCCGGAAGGTTGCGTTCGGCAACAATTCCACCACGGTGCCTGGAAATTCCAAAAGTTCTTCTTTTGCCATTCAGGTCGAGACTATCCTCTGTGCTGCGCGTCCAACACGGATGCGCCGTTTGCAGTTACATATATAGGGAGCGGACCGGAAACAACCGGAAAATCAAGCGTCAAAGGCGCTTAACCCTTCCATTGCAACACGCAAATCAGCGTAAACAACCGACGCGCCGTGTCAAAATCGACTTCGATTTTGCCTTCAAGCCGCGCTTGCAGGGTTTCGGACCCATCATTGTGAACCCCGCGCCGCGCCATATCGATCGTTTCGATCTGGCCGGGAGCGGCCGTTTTGATGGCCTCATAGTAACTTTCGCAGATCATATAGTAATCGCGGACGATCCGCTTGAACGGCCCCAGCGACAAAATATGCGTGGCAACATCATCGCCATTTTCGCGCAACACCAAAAAGACCAGCTTGCCTTCAACAACCGACAGTTTCAGCTGATACGGCCCCGAGCCGGTGTCGCCAACCGGCTTGAAACGGTTGTCTTCCAAAAGATCAAAGATTGCCACCGCCCGCTCATGCTCGACATCAGGTGTCGAACGGCCAATCGTTTGATCAAGGGTCAAATCGATCAATCGGTCGGTATCGCTGAATGTGTCCGCAGAGGTCATCGCAATGAGGTGCTTTATTGGCTGTCGCTAAATGTTTAACCTGATTGAAACCGAGCGTCCATGCGCATCAAGACCCTCGGCTTGCGCCAATGCAATAGCGGCAGGACCCAGCGCGCGCAATTGATCTTGACCCAGTTTCAACACAGACGTCCGCTTCATGAAATCCAGCACCGAAAGGCCCGACGAGAACCGTGCTGACCGTGCTGTTGGCAAAACATGGTTCGAGCCGCCGACATAGTCACCGATCACTTCCGGCGTATAACGTCCGATAAAGATCGCACCCGCATTGCGAACACATGCAGCCAAAGCGTCTGCTTTCTCGCAGGCCAATTCCAAATGCTCACCAGCAATCCGGTTGATCAACGAAACGGTGTAATCATCGTAGAGATCGTCAACCACAATGACAGCGCCGAAATCTGCCCAGCTTTTTGACGCCGTCTCTGCGCGCGGCAGCGTTTTCAACTGGCTTTCCACCGCATCGGCAACGGCGTCACCAAACGCCGCATCATCGGTGATCAGAATAGACTGCGCACCGGTGTCGTGCTCGGCCTGCGCCAACAGGTCAGCAGCGATCCAGGACGGATCGTTTTTTGCGTCCGCCACAATCAACACCTCGGACGGCCCGGCAATCATGTCGATGCCAACGGTGCCGAAAACCTGGCGCTTGGCCGCCGCCACATAGGCGTTGCCCGGCCCGACAATTTTATAGACCGGCGCAATCGTTTGCGTGCCATAGGCAAGCGCCGCCACTGCCTGCGCGCCGCCAATGCGGTAGATCTCGCTGACGCCTGCCAAATGCGCGGCGACCAGAACCAAAGGGTTCAACACCCCGTCCGGCGATGGCACCACCATCACCACGCGCTCCACGCCTGCCACTTTGGCCGGCACGCCGTTCATCAGCACCGAGCTCGGGTAAGAGGCCGTGCCACCGGGCACATACAGCCCTGCCGCTTCAACTGCTGTCCACCGCGAGCCCAGTTCCACGCCCAGCGCATCGGTATAATGGTCATCTATCGGGCGCTGGCGCTCATGGTGCGAGCGGATACGGTCGCGCGCCAATGTCAACGCTTCAAGCGTCGCCGGATCAGCCCCAGCCACCGCCGCATCGATCTCGTCCTGGGTGACTCGCATTGGCGTCTCGTTCAGGTCCAGCCGGTCAAATTTTTGGGTGAAGTCAAACAGCGCCGCGTCTCCACGGGTGCGTATATCTGCAATGATCTCACGCACCACCGCATCCACATCCGCCGAGACTTCACGCTTGGTGGTCAGAAACGCCGCAAAGCGCGCCTCGAACCCGGCATCTTTGGTGGATAAAAATTTTGGCACGACCAACCCCGGACAAACATTGACTATCAGGCGAGCGGATGGCGCGGCTTAAACCGCGTCCCCCACACACCGCCAAGGTCTGCCAACTGCACCTCGATACACGCCACGTCAAGTTCAATGGCAGGGCCATCGGCAAACAACAGCTCAATAATGCCGCTGGGCGCCTCCCCTGCGACAAAGCGCACCGTCAACAGGTTCAATATCTGGCCGTCATCATCGCGCCGTACATTGCGGCTGCGCACGCCGGTCACCTGCGCAAACGACAACGCCGCTTGGCGGCGCTGATGCTTGGTATCGGATTTCTTACCCTCAGCGTCCCAGGCAAACCGGTTCAGCACAATCGTAAAGCGTTTATCACGGGCGCTGAATTCAAAATAAGCAGGCTTGGTGATCGCGTCCTGTACCTGCGCGGCGATGACCGTCAGGTCTTCGCGGTCCAGCGCCATCAATTTCAACGGCTTCACGATCCCAATTCCCTCGCTTGCGCTTGCGGTCTATGCACCAGTTATGCGTTCGATCTGCGCGCCACAGGCTGCGAGCTTTTCTTCCAGGCGCTCAAAACCCCGGTCGAGATGATAGACGCGGTTCACTTCGGTTACACCTTCAGCCACCAAGCCACCGATGACAAGCGCGGACGAAGCACGCAAGTCCGTCGCCATAACCGGCGCACCCTTCAAGCGGGCCACGCCTTTGATGGTCGCCGTTTGGCCGGATAGTGAAATATCGGCCCCCAGTCGCGCCAATTCCTGCACATGCATGAAGCGGTTTTCAAAGATTGTTTCAGTAATATGCGAAACACCCGATGCCATCGTCATCATGCCCATCAGCTGCGCTTGCAGATCAGTCGGGAAGCCGGGGAATGGATCCGTGCGCACATCAACAGGCTCAATGCCCTTTCCGTTGCGCGCGACGCGAATGCCCGTTTCTTCCTGCGAAATTTCCATGCCTGCGCGAACCAGCACATCCATCGCGGATTTCAGCAGGCTCATATCAGCGCCTTCCAGCAGTACATTGCCGCCCGCCATGCCGACAGCCATGGCATAAGTACCCGTCTCAATACGGTCGGAGACCACGCGGTGCGTGGCACCATGCAGTGAAGGCACGCCCTGAATCTTAATTGTAGACGTACCCTCTCCTTCAATCTTGGCGCCCATGGCCCGCAGGCACTCCGCAAGATTGACGACTTCCGGCTCGCGCGCGGCATTCTCGATAATGGTTTCGCCCTTGGCCAACGTCGCAGCCATCAACATCACATGGGTGGCACCGACGGATACTTTCGGGAATTTGTAGCGCGCGCCGACCAGCCCGCCCTTGGCGGTTGCTACGGCGTACCCGTTTTCAATGTCAATTTTGGCACCAAGCGCGGCCAGTGATTCCAGGAAGAGATCAACCGGACGCGTACCAATGGCGCAGCCACCCGGCAGCGACACCCGCGCTTCGCCCATCCGCGCGAGCAGCGGCCCGATCACCCAGAAGCTCGCCCGCATGCGCGATACCAGCTCATAAGGCGCGGTGACATCAACAATATCACGCGCGGTGAAATGAACGGTGCGCGCATTGTTGCTGTTTTTGGACCGGCGGCGCCCTGCAACCAGATAATCAACACCGTGATTGGACAGGATACGGATCAACTGTTCCACATCAGCCAGATGCGGCAGGTTCTGCAGCGTCAAAGTCTCTTCTGTCAGCAGAGACGCGATCATCAACGGCAGGGCGGCATTTTTTGCGCCTGAAATAGGAATGACACCGTTCAGCGGATTACCGCCGACAATACGAATACGATCCATGCTGAAATTACCCCTTGGCAGGATGTGCGCAGCCAAAAGGCGCTTCCCTGCAAAACAACCAGACGCGCAGACCCTGCGCTTGCGAGCGTTTAACGCAACAAGGCGGCGCGTTCAAGGCAGTCGGACACAGCCGCATAATTGCGGTCAACAGACGTGGTAAATGCGCTCACTCGGTGGTTTTGGCCGGTTCGTCGGCAGCGCTCGCCGCAATACCTTCATCGCGCTGGTCGCCATCGCCCTCACGGCGCGCACGCGCCTGCTGCTTGCGCCGTTGCAGGTTGGCCCGCAATTGCTGCTGAAGCCGCTTTTCGCGCGCTGGATCACTTTTTTTCGGTGCAGACATGGCCGCCTTATAAATGACGTCAGCAGCCATGCCAATAATTTCGCGCGCGCAAGCGCAATTATCAGCTTGAAACGCCAGATACACTGTGGCAACAGACGCCCACACTGATCGCCGCTATAGCTCAGGGGTAGAGCACTCCATTGGTAATGGAGAGGCCGAGAGTTCGAATCTCTCTAGCGGCACCATTGCTTTTTCTTTCATGCAAATACCCTCTAAGACTTTGAATGGTAACGATTTTTTGGTGTTCAAAAAGCCGTTCTGGCGACAGTAAGAAATACGTTCGGAAAACGCCAATCTAAGCACCATTTTGCGCAATTGAATTTGACCAGTTTCCCAAAGATTCCAAGGACTTGATAGGAAGCTCATGGAGAGTTCAAAAATTTCATCGAAGGTGTATTTTGGCACGCCTCGATTTTCGCTTTTTTCCTTGATAATCAGCTTCTCACGCTCGAGCTTAGCGATCTTTTTCTCGTAGGCGGCAATCACCGAATGTTGATTGGATTCCACAATTCTTTCCAAGAGCAAATCAGTCTGCTTATCGAGCTTGACCAAATCCTGCTTAAACACAGCGGTGATTTGTTTGGCTTGAGCCAGTCTTTGATTCCAAGCATCACGAAACATCGCTTGAGCGATTTGAACCATTTCAGGAGCCGCTTGTAGCGAACGAATGATGGTTTCAAATTCACCCTCAATCTTGTCACGTGCAATCGACTTGCCATAGCTTTGGCATTCACGATTATGGCAGCGATAATAGGGATATTTCTGGTATTTGCCTTTTGACCAGCACGCCGTAAGCCCATGTTCGCAATCACCACATGCCACAAAACCGCGCAGCACAAAATCTTCACTAATATCCTTGCGTGCAGGCGCATAGCCGCCGCCATCAAGCCGATTGAGTATTTTCTCATGGGCTGAGCGAGTTATCAGACCCTCATGCTGGCCTTCACGCTCTGAGATATTCCACATCGGCGCATGGACATAACCTGCGTAGACTGGCTTTCTTAAGAGCCGCGTAATCGTAAAGGGGCGTATGCCACTTTCAGAATTATCCTTTGGGAAAAGCGGTTGTGCTTCCAAGAAGCGTTGCACCTCAACTTGGGTTTGAAACCGCCCTGATGCAAAACCATCTAGGGCTTCTTGTATCACAGATGCCAGAGGCTCATCACGAACCAGCACTTTGCCGCCACGACTGGATTTTTCGTATCGATAGCCCAAGGGGGCTTTAAAGACCCAAAAACCCTGCTCGACGCGGGCTTTCATTTTTTGAATGACTTGGCGTCCGTTTTGTTCGCGTTCTAATTCACCATGGGCGGCAAAGACGGTTTCGATAAATTTGCCTTCCGGCGTGTCTTCGAATTTGAAATTCAAACATTCAACTTTGGCGTTGCGAAGCGTGAGTTCACGCCGCAACTTAATATGAAATTCGGTATCACGCGCAAAGCGTTTCAGGTCGTCAAAAATGACAACATATTGTTTTTCAGTTTGGGCATTCAAATAAGCGAGCAAGGCGACCATACCGGGGCGTTTCATAAAATCGCCACCGCCACTGACATCATCAGGAAACACCGCTTCAACGTCTAAACCGCGTTGGTCGGCATATTCGCGGCAGCGATGTTCTTGGCTATCGAGCCCGCTTCCTTCGGTTCTTTGCTGCTTGGACGAAACACGGCAATAGATGATTGCTTTGCGTTTCTCAGTTTTGGGGTTTGTACTCATTTCTCCTCACTTTTGCTGGGCTTGACATTTGGGGTTGACGCAGCGTTTTCAAATTCATTTCTTGGCATGGGCTTGGCTGAGGATACCACTTTGGTACTCTTGATGCCCGATAAATCGATCTCTTGCCCACATGGATGAGGGTCAGCTTGCTGCAAGGGATGGACACCAAAACCAAGATCAACAAAGCCAACAATCAGGTTCCACAAGGTCGTAAGAAATTCCTGCTTTTGCTCATCGCTGAGATCAGAATTCTCCAAATAATGCGCATAAAGTGCATAATCGATGGTCAGAGTTCTGGCGTTTTCCTTTTGAGCTTCTGAATCACGACCAATTTCATTTTTGGTTTTTTCTAAATCCATATTCTACTATCTCCCACTAATATAAAGATGGTGGGTGAGATCGTACCATTGACGATGTTTACGTTCATCGATGTTGCGACAGGAGAAAGGATGCGTCTCTAAAATCCATTTATATTCATCAGTAATGGAGAGATAGCCTCTTTTGCCACTGTTACAAATTCGAGCGTCTTGATGAAGCATGTTCAAAAGCGGAATATCTTCCTCAAAAACGCCGAACGTCTTTAAATGATGATCATAAATATTCCGAAAGTCATGAGATTTGCCATCCCAACCAATAGCAATCCTCGCGACTGGTTTTTTTTCTTCAAACATAATTTTTTTCTCCGGTTGAATCTGGATCGAACACACAGAACATTGCGTAAGATGATCCTCTTCTGATTTTGAGTTTGTGGTTTTGATCTGGTTCTTTTTTGTTCGAAAGAGGCGCATTATTTTCACCTAACCATGCGATCGAGTTTGAGGACGCGGACGCCGGGTACGCGTTGGCTTTTCTTGGCTCTGCTTTTCAGCATCAATTTGAGGGCGGTAATATTTCGCTTCCAACCCTTTGCCCCAATCGTAAAGCTCGCTTCCTGCCTCTTGGCGAAAAGTCTCTGTCATCAGTTTTTTAGCGCCAGTATTGGTAATGCCGAGTTCGCCCGCCAATCGGGACGCTTGATGATCATAGGCGCGATAGAAGGTCATCTTGTCGCCTTCCTTGATCATCGGGCCAATTTGGCGCGTGATATCCTTCACCAGTTCAGGATCAGTATCTGCAAGGCTCTTTTCCCGCTCCATGAGTTGCTCGCGCATCTCGTTCATGGATTGGCCTGTCCGCGCTTTGAACAAATCACGAAGGGTAGTTTCTGCCTTCACTGAATCAAACTTCTCGGTCCGCGCGAAGGCATGGGCATAGTCGCCAAGCTTTTCACGGAACGTGCCAGATTTCTTGATTTCCGTTTCAATAATGCCGGTGATTGCCATGGCCTCATTGAATTGCGTGTCGGTCAATAGACGGCCTGCAAAGCTATCGCGTGCCTGTCGCACCCGATCGGTTTCTTTGGGATCAAAATACATATTCATTGTTCTTCTCCTTTCTCTAGTTAAATGAGAACAAATATAGAACATACTAGGACAAAAATCCTATTTTCTGAAGTTTTTTCTTTGTAATATTCTTTCGTTCTATTTGTTCTTTCCGATATTTTTCGCGCTACATTGGCGTGAGCTCAGCGTTCACGCGGTCTTCGGCGGTCTTGGCCTTGCCGACGATCGACAGCTTTCTGAAAGTCTCTCTTGGGCTTTTCACGTTGCGCCTGGCGATGGCCAGCACGCTCTAAAATGCCATTTACAACCTCAGTTTCTTGCTGATCGAGACGGGCAAGCGTTCTGTCATGGTCATGGCGGATATTTCGATGGGCTTGGCGGTCAATGGCGCTTCTGTCGAATTTGTCGGAGCCAAACCAGCGGTGCTGGAAGTTCTTGTTCTTCTCACCTGCCTTATCAATCAATCGACTACGCTCGACTTCAAAGCGCGTTCGGTAGTCTCTGCGAAACTCTTTGATTTCTGATTTGCGCTGTTCGGCATACGCCATCACGACTTTGCTGTAGGCGACTTGATCCTCACCGCGCAGGTTCTTTGCCGCCTCATGGCGCAGACTGGCCAGCTTGAAGGCTTGGCGGACTTGGACGGTCATGTTGATGGGTTCGGACGTCATGAGTTTCCCCATTTTCTGCCTGAAATTTGCATCCCGAATCTGGAATTCGGTACAATCAAGCCATGAAAATATTCAAATATATCGATGAGGTAGAGGCTTGGCTGGAGCCCATGAACTATCTGGAGTTCTGGACTGCGATAGCGCCATACGATCTTGTTCTGCAGGATCGCGAGCATTGTGATGCCCAGATTGCTGCAGAGGAGGTCGACGAGGCCACCGTGCTTGTTGTGCTCAAACACATGGCGCGTGTTGAATTGACCGAAAGGCAAAATCTGCGATGGAAGCCGGTCACGCCATGGCTGCAACTGGTGGAGAGCCATTAGCTTTCTCCTCCAGTATCCTTGAAGAACCTGAACCAGTCGCATTCCCCTTGGTCTGGGAAGCGTTGGGTGAATTCGCCATAAGGGCCAAAATAAGTGCAGCGCAGATAGTAACGATCTGCAAACGGATCATAGCCTTGCCCATCATCGCGCCACTCATAAGACCAGATGAAGTGTGGCAAACCATAGGCTTGATGGCCCGCATAGAGAGCCAGCGGGACGATAACCCAGATGAAATAGCTTGCACGAATAAGACGCGGTTTCATCGCTTGCCTCCCGAATTGTGGGTGGGCAGCGTGATCCTGGATGCAGGTTCAAGCCTGCTGCCTTCCAAGGGGTTGTCAGCGAGATCGAAACAGTAAGGCGCGATTTCATTTTGCCGAATTTTCTTGGCATGGATGAAGCCGACATCTTTGACGTGAATGATCTGCTCATCAGCAGGCAAGCGCATCAATTCATCGGGCGTAAAGAGACGCTCTTTGCCAGTCTGATAGCTCCCTGAGAAATCCTGTTTATCGGAATTCACGCTCATGGAATGGGTGACGTGCTGGATCTCACCCATGGCTTTCGAAACACGCTCGGCTTCATCAAATGAGGAAAAGCCAAACCACTGTTTGACGACCGCGTTCTCTTCGATGGTGACCGTTTCTTTCTCACCATATTTGCGCTGCACTTCAGACCGTGACTGCGCAATCATATGGCAACGGCCACCATAACCGCGAATGGTCGTCAGCCGAGAAACGAGCTCTTTCAAAGGCGCATTGGTGAACTCATCAAGGATAAGATCGGTTGCTCCCGCTTGGCCGCTCAGAATGGCATCCATGAAGGCTTGCAGATGCAGCGCGTAATACGGCCCGAGCCGATCAACATGACGTTGCGCACCGACCAGAAACACCACGTATTTCTGCTGCAACAATTCAAGATGTGAGATTTCTGCGTTCGCGCCCGCCAAGTTAAGCGGAGAGCCAGCACGAAAAATCCGAAGGGCTTTAAGAGCAGTCCCGCGATGCTGCGGAAAATGCTCCTCGTTCTTCTGCATTTCTATGACATGCCGTGCCAAGGCCGCTAAGGCTTCATCCCCTTCCTCAATATCAATAGCAGCTGCGGCATTGAGAATATCAGGATTGGCAATCAGCGACCACACACCGCCTGGGGTTGCCAATCGCGGATTTCTATTGAGCAGTGTCGCTTGTGCGTATTCATTGATTGTACGTGGTTCATCACGCCAATATTGATTGCGCGCATCATTGGCAGGCTCTTCAATCAACGCATGGTTGGCGCTGTCTGATGCGAATACAAATTCCCCATCTTCACGCAGATGCGACGCAATAATGCCGCCGAAGGGGTTGACCGACATCTTCAAAGGGTTGTCGCGACCAAGGCAGGCCATATCATCAATCAACGCGACCTTGCGACCATGTTTGACGCACATTTCTGCGGCTTGGGCTGCGACTTCACCTTCCTTGGAATCGACAACAACAATTCCGCGACTATGATCGCCAATCATCGACTGCAACCATGGCAGTGCGCCGCTTGTTGTCTTACCACCACCCGCAGCGGCCAATAGCAGCGAGTGGGATGGCTTCGGTTCAAAAATCGGTCTGCCCTGAAAATCAGTGCCGAGAAGCCTGCGGCCTGCAGTGCCTTTAATGATCTTACTCATCGGTCATCCCCGCTTTTTTAAGCGCATCGGATGAGGCCATTTCAGCCGTCTTTGGCTTACTGCCCTGAGCAAGATATTTCGCCATAGCGCGATCGCGGGCATAGAGCTTCAAGGCTGCCTTTGCCGAATCCACAAACAGCGCAAAGGATGAAAGCCAGAGGCAAATGGCGATAAAGCCCCAGCCATATCCGCGCATTGAGTCAGGCCATATGTACCAAGCGAAAGCTGACATCAGTGCTGCATATAAAAGGCGGGCATTGATGCCGATGATTGTGCCTACAGAACTTTGAAAGGGTGTCATACTTCACCCCCTGACTTAACCGAGCGCATTGCGCCCGCAATCTGCCGACGCACGCGATTGAGTTCGTCGTAGCTTCCCCAAATAACGTCAGAAAGTTCGCTGCCGCGCAGGTCTTTCGACAGCAGTTTCAGTTGGCCGACATTCCAACCCACAAGGGTAATAAAACCAATAGCTGAACTGATTGTGATCAATTCACTTGAATACAAAAGATCAGCGAATGAAGCCGCAAAACCGCCAAGGCCTACGCCATAAAGAACGGCCATTCCAAAGAAAGGACGACGGACGGCTACGACACTTAAATTTGCCAGTAGATAAGAGTCGCGATGTGTGTTGACGCTGTCATCATCTACTGTGATTGATCCAATAATCATCGTGATGTCTCCTATTGCTTGCCCGCGCAAAGCGGCGAGCGCAGTGATGTTTGAAGTTCCGAATTCAGGTTTTTGATTGCTGCGGGCGTGATCAAACGCGCCGAGCCCGCATGAAGTGCAAAAGGAATTCGCCTGGTTTCTTGCGTCAATGAAACGGCGCAATCGCAGCGATACGTTGAAGCATCCGCGGCTTGTGCAAGACGCGCTTCTTCTTGCTCTTGGATGCGGCGCTGATAGTCATTCAGCTGATCAAAGAGCGGCACTTTAAAGTTGCCGTATTTACGGCAAAGCTGCTGCCCTTCATTTCCAAACATCCCCAAAATTGAATTACAATCCAGTTGAGGCGTGAACTCAGGCACTTGCCGGCTTGATTGAATCTCGCCGTGAAGGTCGCGCTGACATTGTGCGACCCAGCCAGATTTTTGAACCGTTCTGTCAACTACCAAAGGACCGGTGACGAGGTAGGAGATTGCTGCATATCCAACAGCCGCAATCACCGTCATTCCGCTGATGGGAAGGTCTTTGATTTCCATGGCTATTCTCCCCGACGATCGTTCTTGTTGGAAGTGAAATGACGGCGTTTATTGCGCTGCGCATTTTGATTGAGTGGCAAGACTTTGCCATCTGTCTCACTCGGCTCTTGTTTTTCTGGTGCTTTGGGGCGCGGCGAACGCTGTTCTTTTTCCCAGACGATTTGCACAAAGGTGTAAATCCAAAGAGCCAAGGGCAGCACAAGTTCAACAACGGCAGTGATCGCTGCAATGGGCAGGAAATAAGCCATCTGGGCGAAGGTCGACGACACGCCTGCCTGAGCTGGGAAAAGCGGACGTTCCGTTTCTGAAACATCAATCGACGCGATGACGGAAGTAAGCGTTCGGCCATGATCACCGAGGATTGTATTAAGTCGGCCTGTTGCCTCAGTGCGGTCAGGGATATTCACTCCCGCTTGCAATTCGCGCGCGTAAGCTGAAAGCAAAGAAGTCGGCACCGCTTCACCAATTTCACTAAGTGTCTGATTGATGTCGGCATCAATACCAGTGAGCTGCTGACGACGCTCGCCCAAGGTTAGCTCTGAATTGCCAAGTGCTGTTTGGTAGCTGGCTAATTGCTCATTCAATCTACTGATAAGTTGTTGTCGCTTTGCTTCACCTGCAAAAAGCTGTGCCGCGATCGTATCCGCACGCCCTGAAAGCGCTTCCATCGCACGCGTGACGGGGCCTCGACCGCCATTGCCGCGCCCAGAAATACAAGACGTTGCAATCTCACAACCGACTTTCTGATTAAGATCAGCACTAATGGACTGCACAACTGGTAAAGTGCGGGTTGCTTGCGTGAACTTGGCATTCTGAGTGCCAATATGGCGCGATAAAGCCTGCCCGTGATGCTGGAGTTGCAACTCATTCACGGAACTAATGGTCATGCCAGCATAGGTGGAGGCAAAAAGTCCAAACCCCACAAAAAGGATGGAGGCAATGCTGATGACGGCGGCGAGAACATACCCCGTGGCAGCAAGCGGTGCGCCTTTTTCAATCGCAAACCGATTGATGGCGTAAGAAACAATCGCGGCGATAACGGCAACAACCGCAGATTTGGCGTAAGCCGAAACGCCCGTTTCCGGGATTAGCCCGAGCATAGCCAGAAACGCCATGCAGCCCGTGCCGACGGCGAGGACGACGAGCAGGACATTTTCAAATGATGGGCTTTCCCGCTTGGGCTTCCATTCGGCAGAATTATTCTTAATTGAATACATGACTCTTTCCTTTCAAAGGGCCATGACGCTTGCAGTGAAATTCGATCATGACCCTTGCGTCGGACTAGCGATTTGAAGCTGAGAAGAGTCAGGGAAAATCCAGCGATCCGCTGGGTTTGGAGAAAGTGATTTGGGTAAAGAACGCACAATTATCCAACTCAGGCGAAAGCTCGGCCTGCTGGTTGAATACGAACATTATGCCGACCTAACGGCGATTGCTAATGCGATAGGCACGAAGCTCAAAACAATGGAGTCTTGGGCTGACACAGGCACGGATAAAGCCACGCCTGGGCTAGTCTCTACGAAGCAATATCCAAATCTAATTCGTATTTTTGAACACGCGATAGCAAAAAATCACCTTGGCGTTGATGTTGAAAAGCTATTGCATGGCAGCGTTAGCGATCTCGAACAATGGCTCAAACCGCTGCCTTTGACCGGAATTTTGGCGTTGCTAACCCGCGATGCGGATTTCAGTTCGGGAAAACTTTTCGTTGAAAAATCCAAACCCGTCAGCGCCGTCGCTCGACGTTCGGAACTAACGCCAACCACTGCGCGCGTTGTCACCACAAGCGACTGGTTTCGGATTGAGTTCCCGAGCGTTATTAAAACAGGAAATGTCATCGCTATGCAGCGATGCCGCCGCCAATGGGCATTTTGTCCAATACACGGTGAAGCTGGTTCATCCATCATGGCAATCCCAGGCTTCGATCAACATGGCCAGCCTGACTGGCTTCAAGAAACCGAATGGATTGGTGTAAATCACTTCTATGTCTTGGAACTTTTTGATCCATGGCCATCTGGTATACAGCAGGCATTGGATGAAGGCGTGCCAATTAGCGCAGAACTGTTAAGTCGTATCGCGGAAACCTATGAAGCTCAAAGCCCTCAATTCCGCGCCGTTTATGCTATTGAGATTGGCACTGCTGAGGCGAAGTTGATTTAAGAGTTCAGACTTTTCTACACTTTGATCGTGTCAGCTTGAGCAATAAATCCTTAATCAAGCTCAATAACTTCTAAACATACGGCGAGCTCTACGATTACCCTCCATGGGCGCATCTGGATTGGGATGTTCTCCTTCGCCTTTCCATTCATTCGTCGCTAGCCATTCCTCGAAATAGTAGAGCCACAAGATGGTCCAGGGAACGATCGTCTGATCAATTCGAAGCCCGGCGTGCCATTGCCGTTTTCGAGGTAAATAAAGGCACAACCTGAGGGGACCACGATAGACATGCGGTATGTCGCGATCACCGGCCAGTTCAATAAGATCTGGTTGCAAAACACGAACATTCGGTACATCGCTTTGCTTGTACTCGATTTCGATTTCATACTCGCGGCTCATCGGTGTCGGGCACGTCTTGAAACGCCAAATCAAATGGCCGTTCGTCAAATTACCTGAGCCCGTGCACACCTCACAATTCCTGAGAAACAGGAACTGCTGCGCAACTGACAACTGCCTCTCTGTTTTTGGGCCGGACATTCAATCTCCGAAGAAATCATTTTTAGGAACGGGCATGGCCGCAGAGGCAGGTGTGGTCGTCAGGCCGACAGCCGGAGCAACCAACAGCCAGTTCGATTTTCGGGCATCTGATACGGTCTTGTTACGCTTAGACATGACGCGGTCGACAACCTGTTGGCCGAACTGACTACGAGAATTGCCAATGACCATATCAAGACCCACAGCATCACGAATGGCTTCGAAGTCATATAGTGCCTTTTTGTGCCACGCATGAAACGCTTTGACCCGTTGAGGTTCTGTATTCCATCGGTCAGCAAAGTTCTCGCCTTCGGTCGTTTCATTCCAGATTGCGTAGGTGTTGCGACCGTTTCTGGAGCCTGTTTCAATGAAATGCGGCATCATGCGGATCACTTCAACCAACAACTCCAACTCGTCACTGAACGTGTACCAATTGACGCAGTGCTCATATGACCGCATGGCCAGCGTTGTGATGATTACCGAGATCGGCGCAACATCCTGCTCAATTTCAAGAAAATGATAGTCACGGTGACGCTTCAGGAGCTGGACGACGCGCCGCAAAACACCCTTTAGTTTCGATTGTTCAGGGAAGGGTTCTATCTGAGCCGTAGCAGCATCAACCATCGAAAGCGCGACGAATGAACGTTTGAACCTCGGTTGCAATTGTGCACGCCGCTCAAAAAGAGCCTTGAAGCCACGCGGATTTGTCGGATGCCATTCCTTCAATGCCTTGTCAGGAACAAGTTCTCCGTCATTCACGCATTTCGGGTTGGGGATCGTATCGGCAACATCGATATGAAAATCGCCTGGGAAATTGAGACGCCAGCAGCGCTTCTTTTCTTCCAGGATTTTGCGATACTCAGGGTGTTCCTTAAGGCGGTTCCCAACCAGCTTCTTTATCGAAGCAGGATCAAGACCGGCATGTCCACGTTTGATTAGGCAAATCAGATCGATGTCGAATTCCGCGCGACCGAGGGGTTTGTTCGCCGTACCCAATGCAAAAGAACCATGCGCGTACACGACAATGTCGATGAGCAAAGGTTCAAGGGCCGAAGCCAGCCACTTGCATAGTTCGTTATGCTCCTGCCGCGCCTTTTCCACCTGCGAATCTGTTAGGTCCAGGTCTTGTCCGATCTCTTCGAGATAGCGATAGATTTCAACCCGGCGTCGCCAATCACGGTCAATAGGGAATCTGTGCTCTTGAGTATTCATGCCGCTTCCTCAATTTCGTAGCAGGGTTGGAAAGCTTCAGCAGGGCGGGAAAAAAACGTTTGCTGAAGTTCAGGAAATGCGGATCTGGCCATTGATGCTCCGATTCCGCTCAAGCGTTCAATCTTCGAAGTATCGTCAAGCTTGAAGAAGCCAGCGGGTGCCGATGGTGAATATCGGAAAATTCGGCTCCCTTCATGAGGGTGTCCGGTAATCAGTTTTGCAGCGCCCATGGAATTGCTGGACTGGCCATCCATAAACAGGTTTAGGAAACCTGCCTTTCCCAGGCCAAGCGACAACTTGCCGGGATTTTCCGAGAGCATGTAGACTTCATCCATGCAGCCTAGGCTGAGAATGCGTAAACTGTCTCTTGGCCAATCCAAAAGAGTGATAGCCTCGATTGCCGCAGTTCCCGTCGGATTGTTTCCCCAAACACCGCCATCCAAGAGCCCGATACTATCGCTTGTCTTGTGCCGCCTGAAATATGTCGGCGCAGCGGCCGTTGCCATCGCCGCATCACTTGCAAGCCGCTTGTAATCCGTGGTCAGCCGCTCGTGATGGGCTGTCTTGTAAATGTAGCAACTGCGCAGATCTGCATCCCATGCAGGAATCAGAAGGCGCGTCTTTGCATCGCCTATGCGTTTACCTTGCAATGTCTGATCAAGAATGCGTTTTAGTGCTGTTTCATCATGCTTCGCACTAACAAACGAGCGGGCCGAGCGAAAACGCCGAAGCATCCACGACTTAACCTTCCTACGATCTTTGGATTCCCCAAAAATTTCGGGACCTCGTTCAATATATAATCCGTGCAGCTCTTTGGCGCTCAGGCCAAGCCCCAAACCAATAGCGAGTATACCGCCAGTCGAAGTGCCTGCAATGAGATCAAAATAACTCCCAACCGGTTTGGGAAGTTTCTCCTCCAAAGCCGCCAAAAACGCTGCCGGGCACGTGCCTTTGATTCCCCCACCGTCGATTGAAAGTATTCTCCGCAATTCCTTCTTCCTTATCCTTTCGGTGGGAATGGATCGCCACCATGGCTATCGCTACTCGCGATCCGTCCGTCTTTGTTATGGATGCGCAGTTCTGTCCGCTGATTGTTGCTTACGCCACGACCGGCATCGATTGCTTCACGCTTGGTTTCGTGATGGCTGCTGGCGCGACTCGCCCCGCCACGCTTTACGTCCCATCCTCCGTTAGAACTGGGCACTACATGATGGGTCTTTGGACCTCTGGTTGCCATTTCATCTCCTTTTGCTTGACCGATTCCGCAAATCGTCATATGTTTATTGACGAAATCGTAGGACATCTGAGTTTAAAAAAAAGCCCAAGGGCCAATTCAAAATCCTACGATATCGTCAACATATAACAATTGGGAACGTAATGTCAAGAATTGAAGATGGAGAAAACAATTTTGGTGAAAGACTGCGGGACGCGCGGGAGGCGCGATCGCTAAACCAGACGGAATTGGCTAGACTCGCAAACCTCCAACCCGCCGCAATTGGCCATTTTGAAAACAATCGCCGAAAACCCTCTTTTGCCAATATTCGCGCATTAGCAAGGGCTTTAAATGTGGCTTCTGACTATCTTCTGGGCCGAACTGCAGTCATGAGCGGAGCAACGACTGCATTCAGAAACGAGGAGAACTTATCCGATTCTGACCGTGAAAGCATACAAATGATGATCGACACGCTCGCTCAACGCAGGAAAGATCGTACCGAATGAGCAAATTTCGGCTTAAAATGGCAAGACAGCTGGGTGAGAAAAAGGCTCTGGATCATGGTTTTGATTCATTTCCGATTAACCCGTTCAAAATTGCCAGCGATGAGGAAATCATCGTGGAGGCCAAACAGCCAGAGAAGGAAGGGATGAGTGGATGCATTGTCTTCAATGATGACGGCGTTGGCATTATATACTCGACATCTATTCCAAGTGAGGGGTTTCAAAATTTTACGGTCGCTCACGAACTGGGGCATTACTTTATTGACGGACATCCCGACGAAATTCTGAAGACCGGGCCGATGCATGTTTCACGTGCGGGATTCTCGCAGGGTGATAGCTCAATTGAAATTGAGGCAGATCACTTCGCATCCGGTTTGCTGATGCCGACTACGCTCGTAAAGAAACAACTTCAACGTAGTCCTATTGGCTTGGAAGCAATCAGGGCTCTGGCCACTGTTTCAAAAAGTTCACTCACAGCGGCGGCGATCAGAACAGCAGAGTGCGCACCTTACCCCATGGCTATCGTGGTCAGTTCAGGTCAGCAGGTGTGTTACGCTTTCATATCGGACGCGTTCAAAAACCTTGGACGACTCCGATTTCTTCGAAAAGGTGACTTGCTGCCAGCTTCGGGAACATCGGATTTCAACCGTGATGCTTCTAGAATCTTGTCTGGTGATTCCATGTGCGTCGAATGCAAGCTTGCGAGTTGGTTTGAAGGTCCAAAACACATCACCCTTGATGAAGAAATCGTCGGTCTTGGCAGGTATGGTCTCACATTGACTGTTTTGTCCAGTGAGGAAATCACTGAAGATCCCTATGAAGATGAAGATGAAGACGAGAAGCTGGAAAATAGCTGGACACCTAGGTTCGCCTATGGACGCTGATTCACATCAGCAATCTTTTATTCAAAAGTTACTTTAGAGAACTGAAACGCCTCCAGCTCTTTTAGTATACTCTCACGCTTACCGCGCAGCTGGTTTGCGCGCGTATCATCGTTTTTGGAATGAAACAGCGAGCGAAGTTGATCCGATCCATACAGGACTGGGATACGCGACCGTAATGTGTCGAACTGGTTGAGTGCGTATTCATTTAGCGAAGAAAGCTCGGGGTTTTGCGCAAGAAGCCGTTCACTCGCCGTCTCAAAAAGAAAACTTAGGCGCTCAAGGGGCTTGGGATGGCTGACCTCATCGCCCGTTGCCGCATAATTTTGAAACTGTTCGAACAGCCAGGTCATCGCGTATGAACCGAACAGGGCAAGACGAATGCGTAAGTTGCGATCGAGCGCGCTGATCCCTTCGATATTTTCCAGCTGCCCAAGTTGGATATTGCAGTTTGCCCAGAAAGCTGATTGATCCGCATCGAACTCTAGGCACTGGAACGTGTCCGCAATATCTGACTGCTTAAAGTAGGATTTTCGCTGCGCTGCTGGCAGTTCATAAAGCCGTAAGGCTAGATTGTGCTGTTGCACGTAATCGACATGGCCATTGAAGCAGTGAGCCAGTTCGTGCAGCCACACAAACCGCGTCATCAGCAAAGACAGATACATCGACATGATGTAGCGGTCAGAATCCTTGGGGATCAGATGTCTGGAATGTTCATTGCCGACACGACCGCCTTTTGAGGTGTTGTCGATGAGCCAAAGACCTGGAACACGATCATCCCACGGTGTCGGTGACGTTTCTTTTGTAGGATCGCCAACATCGCAAAAGAAATCTCGCTGGGCAAAACAGAACATGGAGAATTCGCTGATTGCTACGAAAAGTGGAACGTGAACGCCAATAAAATAATGGCCATCGAAACGATCCGCCAAGGCGTTCGGGGAATAAGTATCGAGGAAGCCTGCTGTTAGCCCAAATTTTTCGTTGCGTGCGTTCTTTGCACCGCGTGTCCAGTTAAACTGGTGATGGGCACTTTCGACGGACGTGTGAAAAACATGGGACTGGTCAGAATCCACGCTCGTTTCAAACGCCGTTGTTTGAAGACGCGTTTCAGCAAATTTCTTGAATCGACCAAAATCCATATCCATTGAATATACTTGGTATTGAGAAACATATTTTTCCAGTTTAATTTTTGGGCTGTCCAAGCGAGCTTTATTTCGCTTCGCTTCACCAAGCCGAACAAGTTCGTCTCGTCCCATTCGGGTGACAATCCCTGACAGAAGACATTTGAGACGGCCAAAGGCCGACATTTTTGTTCGCGCGTGTATCACGCGCTTGGAACCTTTCATTCCAGCTTACACCGACACAAAACACCTGACCCAATAGCCTCAGTTCTCTGGCCCGATCCATTCGCGAAGGCCACGCCTTCACTCCCGTGTTGTCGAACCAAGCCGCCCCGTTTCACTAAGGCGGTGAGGCTTTGGGGTGTTTTGCTTTCGGCACCAGCGTCCAATGGCGGTCGCCTGCAATCGTAGATCACAGTCGCCTTTTTCATTTGATGAAGGTTGGACGCTCGCCGCTGGGCAGAGGTTCATGCGCGGGGTTGGTTTTAAGGCCTCGCCTAAATTGAACCTTAGACCAGAAAGCGAGAAAACCATGACCACACTTTACGCCCAGCCCTACAATATAGACGCAAATGGCTTTTATTTTGAAAGCGCGGAAGACTACGCCGCTAAGGCCAAAGACAATGTCGACCGATACGGTCAGTTTGTCGAAGAGTACGAAATCCAGTTCATTGATGGCGAAGACGATATTGACGCCAACCTTGCCCAAGCATGGGGATTGTACCAATCAAATTTTGAAGGTTTTTTGGAGGCCTCTGAAAATTGGGCTGAATTTGA
>JBAUIL010000285.1:0-21997 GCA_049682915.1 Ahrensia sp.
TTGAAAAACGAGGATTGGCTGGCGCGTGGCGTCAAAAACGTCACCGGCCTACCACGCTACCCGGTGCCCTACGAAATCGAGTTGCAGCAGCAGCCATGGTTTACGGAGCTGACAGAGCGCTTCTATGCCGGGTCACTGGCAGGGCTGGAAGGGGTGGCACGCGACGATGCGCTGCGCCAATTGGCCATCGAGTTCTCGGGCCATTTCGTCAAGATCTGCTATGCGGGCATGTTCACGGTCGTGGTGCTGATTGTGCTTGGCTTGCTGGTACGGGCGCTGAATTCGCCGTGGGGCCGCATGATGCGCGCCATCCGCGACAATGAAGAAGCCGCCGCTGCTATGGGCAAAAACATCACAAAGCGTCACCTGCAGGTGTTTGTGCTCGGCTCCGCCATCATCGGTATGGCGGGCGCGATGATGACGACGCTCGACGGCCAGTTTACGCCCGGCACCTATAATCCGCTGCGCTTTACCTTCCTCATCTGGGTGATGGTGATCGTCGGCGGCTCCGGCAACAATCTGGGTGCCGTGCTTGGCGGCTTCATCATCTGGTTTACATGGGTACAGGCCGAACCCGCAGGCAGCTGGATCGTCGCGCAGATGACCGCGAATATGGACCCGTCCACGCCGCTCTACCAGCACCTGCAAGATATTGCTGCACCGTTCCGCCTGTTCGTCATGGGCTTGGTGCTGTTGATCGTGATGCGGTTTTCACCCAAAGGCATTTTGCCCGAAAAGGTGCGCCACAGCTGAGCCGGCATTTAAAGCGCGCTGTGGAAGCGACCCTGCCAAAGGCCGCTGCGGCGGGCTTCGGCCTCCATCTCTTCAAAAACATACTGGTCGCTGACCGCACGGTCAGGCACGGCCCAACCGGTTTGGACCATTCTGGCACCGACATCGCGGCCTAGAAAATCTTTGCATCGAATGGCTTTTTGGTCGCTTTCGGTTGCAATGGGTGTGCACGTCAGCAGGCTGGAAGCATAGATCTCCAGGACGCTGCGTGCCTTTTCCCCGCAGTCAAAATCGGCCCCGTTCCCATCAAGGCAGTGCCGCCCCGGTGCCGGTGTTTTGACGGCAAACAGGCGGTATGTGTTGCCCGAACTGTCGCTGAGCGTTTGCCCGTCCACAGCATCGGGATGAGATAGATACACAGTGTTTTCAGTGGCATTGGCGCAAGCGACGCCAGCCAACAGGGCAACAGGTAAAACAAGAGACTTCAAGTGAGGCAGACGCATAGCAAAACCCTCAATCGGCGGGCCCGGGCCATTCCGGCCCCGTCATTTCTGCCTCAAACGATCCGCCTGTAAGGTTAATGAACGCTTAAGCGCTTTTTTAAGTTGAAATATCAATAAGATAAAAAAAGCCCGGCACATCGCTGCGCCGGGCTTGTTGTTTGTTAGTAGAGTGCGCGTTTAGCGGACTTGCTTAGTTTCCCATGCGCCGTCGGTGATGACCAACTCGCGGTAGGTGCCCGCTGCTTCGCCCACATCGGTGAACTCAACATTGGTCGCGCCGACATAGTCGATGTCCGTTCCGGCAGCGATCAGCTCAAGCGCTTTACCCAGTTCGCCCGGACCGATTGGCTCACCTGGTGCGTTGGCGATGTCCATCACATTGCCGGCGATAGCATCTTTGCTGGCTTCACCGGCTTTTTGCATCGCAAGGATCATCAGCGCCGCCGCGTCATAGCTTTCGCCACGGTAAGGGCCTGAGCCTGCACCGGCAGCTTCAGCAAACATCGCGTTGAACTTGTCAACGTTCTCGCCTTCCGCGCCTGGCACGGTGCCCATGACAGACACATCACCAAGACCGGCGATATCAAGCAATGAATCACCAATCATGCCGTCACCGAGGAAGAATGTCTCGAATGCAGCTGTGTCGATCGCGCCTTGCATGATGCCGCGGCCGCCTTGGTCAACATAGCCCAGCACGACCAGTGCTTCACCGCCAGCAGACGCCAATGCACCGACTTCAGCGCTGTAGTCGCCTTTGCCGTCTTCGTGCGCAGCAGAGATGGTGATTGTGCCACCCTTGCCTTCAAACGCTGCCGCGAATGCATCCGCAAAGCCTTTGCCGTAGTCATTGTTTGTGTAGGTCACAGCGACAGAACGCGCGCCGTTTTCCAAAATGACGTCCGCCAGCACTTCGCCCTGACGCGCATCAGATGGTGCCGTGCGGAAGAACAGGCCGTTGTCTTCGATTGTGGTCAGTGCCGGTGAGGTCGCTGATGGCGAAATCATCACGACGCCATTTGGTACGGCCACATTGTTGGCAACTGCTGTGGTCACGCCTGAACAGTCCGCGCCCATGATGGACACAACACTTTCCGATGTGATCAGACGCTCGGCAGCGGTGGATGCGGCCGCCGCGTCAACGCAGGTAGAGTCCGCGCGGACAGGCGTGATTTTTGCGCCGCCCAGAAACTGGCCGCTTTCGCTGGCTTCAGTCATCGCCATTTCAGCGCCTGATGCCATATCTGGTGTCAGTGATTCAATGGGTCCAGTGAAGCCAAGAATGATGCCCATTTTGACTTCGCTATGGCTGGCAGCATATGCGGCAGCCGTCATTGCTACAACGCTTGCGGCGGCGAGAAGTGTTTTTCTCATGTGTCTAACTCCCTGTAGAGATCCGTAATGTCCGGAGCAACGTGATTGTGCGCCTTTAGGACTACGTGGTTGAAGTAAAGCGGAACGCACAAACGAAAACAAGAAAAACCGTTTCATTTGGGCAAAAGAAGCGCCGATATCGGTTAACGCTGCGGCAGCCTATTTGCTGGATAGTTTGAAGTCGGGAAGCGAGGCAAACGCATCGCGCAGCGCGTCACCCCAGCCACTGCTGATCTGTTGAAAATAAGGATTGTCATCGGTAATCCGGCCCGAAGCACCTGCCCGGAAACTATCATGCTCATAGACCTGGTAATCGAGCGGCATGCCCACCGACAAATTCGCTTTCAGCGTGCTGTCAAACGAGACTGACAGCAGCTTGACCGCATCGGCGTAAGACATTTCCGGATCGTAAGCACGCACCAGAATGGGCTTGCCATATTTGGTTTCGCCAATCTGGAAAAACGGCGTGTCCGCGCCCGCTTCGATGAAGTTACCTTCGGGATAGACGAGAAAAAGTCGCGCTTGCGAGCCCTTTATCTGACCACCCAAAATGATGCTGGCATTGAAGGTGGACGACGCCCGCTGGCCGCTTTGCGCATTGTCGGCAATCACATCGCGCAGCGTCTCACCCACAATCCGTGCCACCTGAAACATGGAGGGTGCCTCCATGATCGAGTTGGTGCGGTCCTCAGGTGCTTTTGTGCGCTCTTCAAGCAGCGAAATGACCGCTTGGGTTGTCGCCAAATTGCCCGCAGTCATCATCATGATGACGCGCTCACCGGCATTTTCCCATACAGTCATTTTTTTAAACGTGGAAATATTGTCGATGCCCGCATTGGTGCGGGTATCAGACATGAAAACCATGCCGCTTTTCAGCGACAGGCCAACGCAATAGGTCATGGAAATTCGACTCCGGCAGTGAACCGCTTGATCTTATTGCTGCACTTGCAAACTGACAAGCAACTCTTCTTCACTTCCACCGCGCATTAAGCCCGAAATTGGCGCTGCCTCACTGTAATCGAGCCCTGTGGCAACCCGCACGTAGCGCTCATCCGGTGAAATGCCGTTGGAGACATCAAATCCGACCCAGCCAACGCCCTCTACATAGGCTTCCACCCAGGCATGAGTGGCGTCTTGAATGACCACCTCATTCATCATCAGATAACCCGACACATAGCGCGCCGGATGGCCTAGATGGCGTGCCGCAGCAATGAACACATGCGCATGGTCCTGGCAAACACCAGCCCCGGCTTTGATTACTTCTTCCGCCGAGCTGTTCACTTCCGTTGCGCCGCCCTGATAGGTGACTTTTTCCAGCACCAGCTTTGACAGAGCGTGAAGTGAGCCGATCTGGTCGTCGGGATCAATGCTGAAGCCCTTGAGGAGGTGCTTAACGCCATTGCCCGCCTTGGTCAGGTCTGTGGATCGTTGAAACAGCCAGAGCGGCACAAAACCTTTGTTCTGGCCTGTGATGCCATGATTGTCAGTGGTCTCCACCACACCCTTTGACTGTATGGTGAATTCCGTGCGGCCCGGCTCAAACGACACCAGTTCAACCAGGTTTGCGTGGTGGTCATCATAGACCGCCTGTTTCGTCCCGCCGGTAATTATTGTTTCCCAGTTGATGACCTCATGGCCGACGCGCGATTTGGGTGTCAGCCGCAATTTTTGCAACGCGTAGCTGATCGGCTTGTCATAGCGATAGGTCGTCGTGTGCTCGATGGACAGTTTCATGGCTTTACTCGATGAACCGGTAGTCGGTTTCAATTTGACGGCCAAGCATATGCGTGTCGCGGATCAGGCTGCCGATAAATTCATGCAAGCCCAGATCGAAAATATCGTTGATCGATTGATTGCGCAGCCGTGCGTTCAAGCCGTCAGCCATTGCATGGCAGTCATGCTGCTCACCATAATCTTCCGCCAGATAGCCGAGATTGTCATTGATCTTTGACATGCAGAACGCCAGCGACCGGGGCTGGATACGCTCCAGAACAAGAAACTGCGCAATGTTACGCGGGCTCATCTTGCCCTTGTGCAGCCAGCGAAACGAATTGAGCGCCGAGACCGACCGCAACACGGTCTCCCACTGCACATTGTCCAGTGACGAGCCAACCGATGCCGCCGATGGCAGCAACACGTAATATTTTACATCCAAAATGCGCGCCGTATTGTCAGCGCGTTCCACGAATGTGCCCAGCCGGCAAAAATTATAGACTTCATTGCGCAACATCGTGCCGTGTAGCGCACCGCGCACCAATGCGCTGTGGTGGCGAATTTCAGCAAGCACACCGGGCAAGTCTTTTTCGCGCACCGGCCGCGACAGACTTTCGGAAATGTTGATCCAGGTTTCGTTTGTCGCTTCCCAAGCCTCGCGGGTCAGCGCGGTTCGCACAAGCCGGGCATTGTTGCGTGCGTTGTCCAAAACACTCAGCACGCTGGAGGGGTTCGATTTTTCACGCAGCACATAGTCAACCACGGTCGCATACTCGTAGGTATCGTGTTTTTCGGCGAAACCCGTCTGCACGCCAGCCGTTGAAATCACCGAGCGCCATTCATCTTCGGCGTCCTCCGAGCGTGTCAGCGCCATGCGGAAACCCGCATCGACCAGCCGCGCGAGGTTTTCGCTGCGCTCCAGATAGCGGAACATCCAAAACAGGCCACCGGCGGTTTTGCCAAGCATCATGGCTTCATTCCCTCAGCAACCGTCATTCCTTCAGCACCCACGTGTCTTTCGTGCCGCCGCCCTGGCTCGAATTGACCACCAGAGATCCCTTTTTCAGTGCGACACGGGTCAACCCGCCGGGCGAGATATCAATCGAGTTCGGTGACACCAACACATAGGGGCGTAAATCGACATGGCGCGGCGCCAGTCCTGCTTTTGTCAAAATAGGTACCGTCGACAGGGAAAGGGTCGGCTGCGCGATATAGTTGTCCGGACGTGCCTTCAGCTTGGCGCGGAACGCCGCCACTTCGCGCTTGGAAGCCGCCGGGCCGACCAGCATACCGTAGCCACCGGAACCATGCACTTCCTTGACCACCAACTCTTCGAGATGCTCCAGCACATAGGCGAGATCATCATCTTCCGAACAGCGCCATGTCGGCACGTTTTTCAAGATTGCTTTTTCGCCGGTATAGAACTCAACGATATCGGGCATATAGGAATAGATCGCCTTATCGTCGGCAATCCCGGTACCCGGCGCGTTAGCAATGGTGATGCCGCCAGACCGGTAAACATCGAAAATGCCCGGCACGCCAAGCATCGACTCGGGCTTGAAGTTCAACGGATCGAGATAGTCATCATCAACCCGCCGGTAAATCACGTCGACCGGTTTGTAGCCACGTGTGGTACGCATCGCGACACGGCCATCGACGACCCGCAGATCGTGGCCTTCCACCAGTTCCGCGCCCATCTGCTCGGCGAGGAAGGCATGCTCGTAATAGGCTGAATTGAAGATGCCCGGCGTCAGAACCGCGATAACCGGATTGTCACCGGCCGATGGCGGCGCGCAGGCGGAAAGCGACTTACGCAGATTGTTGGGATAGTCCGACACGCGTTGGATGGGAATGCGTGAAAACAATTCCGGAAACATTTGCAGCATCGTCTCGCGGTTTTCCAACATATAGGAAACGCCCGACGGCGTGCGCGCATTGTCTTCCAACACGAAAAATTCGTCTTCGCCTGTGCGCACCAGGTCAGTGCCGACAATATGGGTGTAGACGTCGCCGGGAGGTGCGAGGCCGATCATTTGCGGCAGAAATGCAGGATTATTGGCAATCAGAGAAACCGGAATACGGCCCGCCCGCAAAATTTCCTGGCGGTGGTACAAGTCGTATAGAAAAGCATTGATCGCCCGCACACGCTGCTCAATGCCGCGCGACAGCTTGCTCCATTCGCGGGCCGAGATAATCCGCGGCACCATGTCAAACGGGATCAGCCGCTCCTGGGCATCTTCATGGCCATAGACGTTGAAGGTAATGCCCATCTTGCGGAAAAAGCGCTCAGCCTCAGCTGACTTTTTGCGCAATTGCACGGGGTCTTCTGCCTCAAACCATTCCTGATATTGTTTATAGGGCTCGCGAACACCGTCGCCGTTGCCCGTCATTTCATTAAAGTGGTCTGTCCGTGTTTCGCCCATACCATTAGATTACGGATAAAGTGCTGGCTGACAACAGCTATTTTGAATTTATGTGCGCCGCACAATCACACTGCCTGCAGAATAGCCCGCGCCAAAGCTGCAAATCACCCCGACATCGCCCGCTGCCAGATCATCATTGTATTTGGAAAACGCGATAATCGAGCCTGCCGACGAGGTGTTGGCATAGTCTTGCAAAATGTTGGGCTGCTCGGCGGGTTCGGGTTTACGGCCCAGCACTTTGGCGCCGATCAGATCGTTCATCGATTTGTTGGCCTGATGCAGCCACAGCCGCTTGATGCCAGCAACGTCAATGGATTGATCATCAAGATGGTCTGCAATCAACTGCGCGACCATAGGCACCACTTCTTTGAACACTTTGCGGCCTTCTTGCCGGAACAACATATCGCGCCGGTCATCCATGTGGCCTTGCCGGGTGCGCCGCAAAAAGCCATTATCGTTGCGGATATTGTTTGAAAAAGAGGTGATGCAGCGGGTCGAGATGATCTCGAAAGAGCCAGCTCTGGCAGCGTTCGATGCCTCCAGCACAACAGCGGTGCACACATCGCCAAAAATGAAGTGGCAGTCACGGTCACGCCATTCCAAATGCGCCGAGCATATCTCCGGATTGACCATCAGAATCGCCCGGGCGGAGCCACCGCGGATCATGTCAGCAGCCGCCTGAATGCCAAAGGTGGCCGATGAGCACGCGACATTCATGTCAAACGCAAAGCCGCCAATCCCCAGCGCCTTTTGCACTTCAACCGCAATCGCGGGGTAGGCGCGCTCATGGTTGGATGCCGCGCAAATGACCGCATCAATATCGGCGGATGTACGGCCTGATTGGGCCAGCGCGATCTGTGCGGCTTTGACCGCCATTTCAGCCATAACAGACAATTCATCGTCACCGCGTTCAGGTAAAACCGGGTGCATGATTGCCGGGTCGAGCACACCGGATTTGTTGAGCACATAGCGCTGTTCAATGCCCGAAGCCTTGACGATGAACTCGGATGAGGAATGCGCCAACGGCGTCATCTCTCCCGCAGCAATAGCGTCCGCGTTCTTCTCGTTTTCACGGTCCGCCCATTCATTGAACGTCGCCACCAATTCATCATTGGTAATCACCTGCTCAGGCGTAAAAACGCCGGTGCCAGAAATAGCTACACCTGTCATGGCTCTCCCCTCGTGCTGCAGCGGTCCTAGCTGAAACTGATGCGCAGGGCCATACTGTAGGGTGCAATCAACACTTTGTAGTCAGCGTTTTGCTTTGGAGTTGCGGCGAAAGCTCAAGCGCTCAAAGCGGCCAGACCAGCAAGATCATCGGCACCGCAACGGCAATCACGATGATCTCCAAAACCAGACCCATGCGCCAATAATCGCCGAAGCGGTAATTACCCGGTCCCATAATGATGGTGTTGTTCTTGTGGCCGATGGGGGTGAGGAAAGCGCAAGATGCGGCAATTGCTACGCCCATCAAAAACGGATCGGGACTGACCCCCAGCGTATTGGCGATGGACACACCAACCGGCGCGGCGATCAAAGCGGTAGCGACATTGTTGAGAATATCCGACAGCGTCATGGTCACCACGATCAGCACGGTCAACACAGCCCATGCGGGCAGGCCCTGTGTATAGTGCACGATGGATGACGCGATCAGTTCGGTGCCGCCCGACGCTTCCAGTGCGGATGACATTGGAATGAGTGAGGCGAGCAGCACAATCACCTTCCACTCGATGGATTCATACACTTCTGATCCGCCAATGAGACCCATGCCAACATAGGCGGCCACCGCAAGCCCCAAAGCAACCGGCAGCGAGGCGAGGCCGACCACCGATAAAGCAATCGCTGCAGCGAATATACCGATGGCCGCAAGCGCCTTGCCGCGCTGGACCACGGGCGTTTGTCGGTCCGCAAGTGGATAGACGCCCAACCAGTTCGTCACTGTTTCAAGCCGGTCGTCCGGCCCCAGCAGCAACAGCACATCGCCCGGCTTGATCTCGAGGTGCCGAACCCGGTCGCGGAACCGCTTGCCTTGGCGCGAAACACCCAACAGCGTCACACCGTGACGATAAAGCAGCCGCAAGCTGATTGCCGACCGCCCCGCAATCCGAGCGCTGTCAGGCACAATCGCTTCAATGAGCGACATCGAACCGCCCCGCAGGCCCAAATCATGTTTTTCTGATCCGGCAAAGGTCAGCCCTGCCGCGCCCATGAAGGCTTCAATCGCCTTGGGCTTGCCTTCCAACACGAGGAAGTCGTTTTTTCGGATGGTCTGCGTACGGCTGAAACCATCGAGACGTTTATGATTTCGGATGAGGCCCAAAATCGTGATGTCATGGGTGTTAGCCAACGGGTACATCTCGCGCACAACGTTGCCGACAATCGAGCTGTCCTCGGCCACCTGAGCCTCAGCCACATATTGGTCGGCTTCCACACTGCCCGCCGCGTCCGCACGCTCGGGCAGCAAGCGCCAACCAAAAAGCGCGACATAGAGAATGCCGACGACCGATACGACCAGACCAACCGGCGTGAAGTCAAACATCGAAAAAGGCTCACCCAGCGCCTCGCCACGATACTGCGCCACCACAATATTGGGCGGTGTGCCGATGAGCGTGATCATGCCGCCGAGGATCGTCGCAAACGACAGCGGCATCAGGCTTAGCGACACCGCGCGCTTTGCCTTTTTGGCCGCATCAATATCAAGCGACATCAAAAGTGCCAGCGCAGCCACATTGTTGATGACCGCTGACAGGGCCGCCCCTGCCGCACTCATCAATGAAATATGGGTTGGCAAAGACCGGTCATTGGCGATGACATATTGCGCAATCAACTCAATCGCGCCCGAATTCATCAGGGCACGGCTGACGATCAGCACCAGCGCGATAATGACAACGGCTGGATGGCCAAAACCGGAAAACGCATCCTCATAGGGCACAAAGCCCGCCAGGACGCCGATCAGCAGCGTACAAAATGCAACCAGATCATAGCGCACATAGCCCCAGACCAGCATCACAAACATGACGCCGAAAAGGCCGAACAACATCATCTGGTCAAGCGTCATGGCGCCTCACAAGCGATCGAGCATCGCATACCAACTCAATGCCAGCGTCAGCAGGGGCTTACGAAAGCGCCTACCGCCCGGAAAGGCCGGTACCTTCAAGTCTTTGAAATAGTGCAGCCGGTCGCGGTTGCCAGCAACAGCTTCTGCCCACATCTTTCCGGTGAAGTTGGACAACATCACACCATGGCCGGAATAGCCGCCCATCGCCGTCACGCCGGGCATGACTTCGCGCACAAATGGTTCGCGCGGCATAGTTATGCCCACCGAGCCACCCCATGCGTGCGTAATTTCAATATTTTTCAGTCGCGGATAGATTTGCGTCATTTGCTTGCGGATACCCGCTTCGAAGTCGGCAGGGTTTTCCGATGAGTAGGCCTCACGCCCGCCAAACAGCAATTGGCCTTGTTTGGTGCGGCGGAAATAGCGCACGACAAAGCGGCTATCGTCCACGCTTTCGCGTCCGGGTAGTACTGTGTCATCAATATCATCAAGCGGCATGGTCGCACCAATAAACGAACGGATCGGCATAACGTGCGACGCCATGGTTGGTTCCAGCTTGGCGCTGCCATAGGCGTTGACGGCAACCAGCACCCGGTTGGCTGTCACCGTGCCGGTGGCTGTGTGCACCGCGATGGCGTCCGCAGTCTTCTTGATGTCCGTCACAGGGGTGTTTTCGTGCAGCGATGCACCGCGAGAAGCCGCCACACGCGCCGTGCCCACCACCAGCTTCAGCGGATGAATGTGGCCGGTGTGCGTGTCATAGACACCGCCATAATAATAGTCGCTGCCGACTTTCTCAGCGACCTGTTGGCGGTCCATGAAGCGCAGATGCGGATAGTCGTAGCGCTCTGCCATGATATCGGCATAGCGCCGGAAGTCATCGACAAAGCGCTTCTTGTGCGCCACCGACATGTGCCCGGCTGTGTAATCGATATCGATGTGGTTTGTGGCGGCAAACTCCAGCATGTGCGCCTTGGCTTCTTCGGCGATGTCAAACAGCGCACGGGCATGCGCGTCGCCCAGCTGCTCGGCGTGGTCGGGCAGTTCCGCGCGCTGGCCGGTGCCGAGCTGTCCGCCATTGCGGCCCGATGCGCCATCGCCAAAACGCGCGGCATCCAACAATACCACCGATGCGCCCAGTTGCGCAGCTTCTGCCGCCGCTGACAGGCCGGTGAAGCCACCGCCGATAATACAAATATCAACGCGCCGGTCACCGTCGAGCCGCCCATAGGCCGGGCGGTCACCAACGGTGGCTTCATACCAGCTTGCGCCGGGTGAGATCGGGCTTTGATAGACCATGGATCAGACATTCATCAGCAGGTACTCGCGCTCCCACGGGCTGATAACCTGCATAAAGGTTTCAAACTCGCCGCGCTTAACACCGGCATAGTTGGCTATGAATTCGCGGCCCAGCACATCGTGGAAGGCGGGCTCGTCCTCAAATAAGGACACCGCTTCCAACAGGCCGCGCGGCAGGTCGATATCGCCCTCATTGGCAGTTTGCGAGGTCGGATCGGTTGGCACCATCTTGTTGACCATGCCGAGATAGCCGCTGGCCAAAGTAGCGGCCAGCACCAGATAGGGGTTGCCGTCCGAAGAGGGCAGGCGGTTTTCCACGCGCCGTGCCACAGGCTCCGAATTGGGCACCCGGAAGGCGGTCGTGCGGTTGTCATAGCCCCAGGCGGTGTTTACCGGCGCGGCCATTTGCTGTGTCAACCGCCGATAAGAGTTCACATAAGGCGCCATCATCACCAGACATTTGGGTATGAAGTACTGCATGCCACCGATGAAGGAAAAGAACAGATCGCTTTCCGAACCGTCCTCATTGGTGAAAATATTGCGCCCGGTTTTCAAATCCACGATGGATTGGTGCACATGCATCGCGCTGCCGGGCAGGCCTTCAATCGGCTTGGCCATAAAGGTCGCATACATATCATGGCTCAACGCCGCCTCGCGTATGGTGCGTTTGAACATGAAAACCTGATCAGCCAATTGCAGCGGGTCGCCATGGCGCAAATTGATTTCCAATTGCGACGGCCCTTCCTCATGGATCAGCGTATCGATCTCCAGCCCTTGGGCTTCACAGAAATGATAAATATCGTCGATTAGCTCATCAAACTCGTTGATGCCTGCGATGGAATAGCTCTGCCCGCCCGCCATCGCGCGGCCGGAACGGCCCACCGGCGGCTTGAGCGGCTCATCGGGGTCGGTGTTTGGTGCGACCAGATAGAATTCGATCTCTGGCGCAACCACCGGCTTCCACCCTTTATCGGCATAGCATTGCATCACCTGCTTGAGCACTTGGCGCGGTGCAATGGAGGCAGCGGTGCCGTCCTGATAGACAAGATCGCAAATCACCTGCGCGGTCGGGTCCGTCTCCCAAGGTACCTTTGACAATGTGGACAGGTCCGGCATCAGCTTGAGATCACCATCGCGCGGGTCGTATCGGAATTCACCGGTCTCTTCGGGATAGTCGCCCGAGATCGTCTGCCGGAACAAGGCCGACGGCAGCGCCAGCGAGGTGTTCGACGTAAATTTAGATGACGGCATCATCTTGCCGCGTGGCACACCGGCCAGATCGGGCGCGATGCACTCTATGTCTTCGATGTTGCGGTGCGCCAACCACTCGTTGACCTGCGACCAGTCGTCAACGCCTTGCGTGCGCAAGACGTAGGCGGGCGGAAGCTTGGTGGTTGTTTCTTCGTTTTTGACGATTTTTGTTTCGGTCATCGGTCACCTGATTGATATGGGCGGACTATAACTGCCCATGGGCATGAGGCAATCGAAATCAGGTGGCAATGGGCCAAGCTGCCAATCGTCGACACACCAAACCACCAAACGAAAAAAGCGCCGCTCGCGCGACGCTTTTCTGGAGGTCGCCCAAAGCGATTATTTGCTTTGGGTAACAATCACAGGAATGAGCAAATCGCCCCAGTTGCCGTCGCCGCCATGGTGGCGCGCTGAGCGGACCAGTTCCACTGATACACCCGCTTCCACCGCCTTCATCACAGACTGGTTCAGCCGGTGCAAATCATTGGCCACCATGCGGATCATGGCTTGTTGATCGGCATCCATGGATGATGATTGTTCTTCCGCGCGTTCTTTAACGCCTGTCTTTGGTCGCTCATGGGTCGACATTATTATTCTCCGTCGTGGCTTTGATGTTTCGCAACCCATAGCAGGTTGCGATACATATGTCAGATGGCTCGCGTTAAACGATGGTCCATACAGCCACCATGTCGTGCGATTTCCTAACAAAGCCAGAAGTTTCTCGGTCTGCTGACAAAAATTCGGGTTGCATTGTTGGGATTGTGACAAAAAACGCTTGTAATTTTGTCAAATCTGTAAAAATGCTGAGCACTTATCTGATGAGGAAGTGATGGCTGAACAGAAAATATTTGCCGGTCCGCGCATCCGGCGCATCCGCCACCAGCTGGAGCTGACCCAGACGGCGATGGCCGCAGAGCTTGGTATTTCGCCGTCCTATCTCAACCTGATTGAGCGCAACCAGCGCCCGCTGACGGTGCAGATCATTTTGAAGCTGTCTTCGGCGTTCAAAATAAACCTAGATGAGTTGCAGGGTGACAATGAAAGCACGCTCGGGCAATTGCGCGAGATTTTCGCCGATCCGCTGCTGGCCGGTGAGTTGCCGGGCGATCAGGAATTGATTGAAATCACCGACGCCGCCCCCAATGTCGCACTTGGCATCCAGAAGCTCTATCGCGCGTGGCGTGAAAGCCAGTCTCGCCTGTCCGACCTGTCTGACCTTTTGGCGCGCGAAGGCCACGAGACCACGATGGCGGGTGCGCGCTTGCCAGCAGATGAGGTGCGCGACGCATTGGAAAAGCGGCCTAATCATTTCGTTCGCATCGAGGAGGAGGCCGAATCGTTTGTGAAGCTGTTGCAGCCGCGCGATGATTTGGCCGGTGCACTGAAGGGCTGGCTTGAGAAGGAGCACGGCATTGCGGTGCGCATTCTGCCAATCCGCACCATGGCGCATCACCGGCGCCGCTATGACCGCCATTCCAACCGCCTGTTCATTTCCGAGCGCCTGTCGCCGCACGACCAATTGCGCGAGATCGCCAAAGAAGCCGCATTGATCCGTATGCGGGTGGCGATTGCGGCCGAAATTGAAGCGCTGAAACTGTCTACCGATGAGGCCCGCCGCATCGTGCGCTTTGAAATGGCGCGCTACGCCGCGCACGCGCTGATGATGCCCTATCAGGCATTTCTGACAGCGTGCGAAAAAGACCGCTATGACATCGACATTGTGCGCTCGCGCTTCAATGTGTCGTTTGAGCAAGCCGCCAACCGGCTCACCATGTTGCAGCGCAAAGGGGCAACCGGCATTCCGTTTTTCATGATGGAAATCGACCAGGCCGGTAACCGTTTCCGTCGCGCCGGGGCTAAAGGTTATCCGCAGGCGCGCTTTGGCGGGTCATGCCCTAAGCTGCCCGTCCATGAGGCTTTCAACCAGCCTGCCCATATTCTGGTGGAAGCACTGGAAATGCCGGACGGCAGCGAATTTCTCGTGGTGTGCCGAACACTGATCGGCCCGCAAGGTGCCTTTGGTGAGCGGCCGCGGCGCACCGCCATTTTGCTGGGCTGTGACATCAAATACCGCGATGACGTTGTCTACGGCGCGCTTCTGCGCGGCAAGCCCGATAAAGAAGGCCGCATGCCATCCACCCCGGTCGGCCCCGCCTGCCGCGTGTGCGAGCGCGCCGACTGCATGGCCCGCGCCGAACCGCCCATCACCAAGCCCTTGGGTTTGGACGATATGGCCGGTGGGCTGAGCGCGTTTGATTTTGTTTGATGGCATTGACTAGTTATGCCGCAACTTGCGTGTGTTGCTGTGCTTGCCAGTTTTTCCAAATACGGTAGCCTTCCAGTGCGGCCAAGGGCGCAAAATGAGCCAGTGCACCACCGATTTCATTGGCAACAAAAAGCCAGTGAACCAATGTCAAAACAGCGGCCGGATAGACCAGGCGTTGCAGGGTCTTCCATGACCTTTTCATCACGCGGACGCTGAAATTGTTGGATGTTATTGCCAGCGGCACAAAGATAGCCATCGCAAGCCAACCGGTCCAAATACCAATTTCAGGCAAGTCAGCAATGATGCGATTTAAGCTGCCAAGGTCGATCACATAATAGACGGTGTGCAGCGCTGCATAGGCAAAAGCTGCTACCCCAAATGCGCGCCGGTGCCGGGTTAGCCACAAGGGTATAGCGCTGGTTGGAAACAACATGCGCAGGGGTGTTGCGATCATCGCAATGATCATGAACCGAGCCGCAAACTCACCGGTCGGGTGGAGCAAGCCTTCAAGATCACTGCCGTTGACGGCAGCTCCGATTAAGCCGATGGATGGAAGTGCCATAAGCGCCCACAAAAAATATTTTGAGCGTCCAACGGCTTTGATTGTGTCAAACATAAAGATAACCCCAGATTGTTTTTCGCCATTAGACGCGTGTACATCTCCAACTTCAAATTAAAGCTTGGTAATGATGAATCGAGCAGCGTTGACGCTTGAGGCAGCACAGATAGGCATTGACAAAATTACGCTTCGCGCTTCCCAATCACAGCCAACCAATCAGTAAAGAAGACCCACCTTGCAAAAACTCCTGCCTGCCGCCATCGCCTCTTATGATGATGATCTCGATATCGCCGAATATGAAACCTTCATGGCTGAAAATCCTGATCTACAGGCTGTCGAATTTCTGTTGGTCGATCCAAATGGTATTATGCGTGGCAAATGGGCGCCAGCTGACGCGCTGAAAAAAGCGTTCACCGATGGTGTGAATTTCCCCATGTCGCTGCACGGGCTCGACATTTGGGGCAGGGAGGTCATTGAAACCGGTCTGCACATTGAAAGTGGCGACCGCGACGGTTTTTTCCGCGCCGTGCCCGGCACTTTGTCCATGGTGCCATGGGCCAACCGGTCAACCGCGCAAGTGTTACTGTCAGGGTTCACACCCGAAGGTGAAAAGCTGCGCTTTGACTGCCGCAATGCGCTGTCACGCATTACAAAAGCCATGGCGCAGCGCGACCAGTTTCCGGTGGTCGCATTTGAACTTGAATTCTACCTGCTGGAGCCGGGCACCGATTGGGACGATGGCATGCCTGCGCCGGTTGGCGCACAGGCGGGCCCGGACCGTCAACGCATGTATGGTCTGGATGATCTGGATGAATATGCGCAATTGTTTGACGACATCCGCTCAGCGTCTGAAGCGCAGGGCATTCCGATTGACACCATCGTCAAGGAGGCCGCACCCGGCCAGTTCGAGGTCAACCTAAAGCACCGCGTTGATCCGCTGAAGGCGGCTGATGATGTGATCATGCTGCGCCGCATCGTCTTTGGCTGCGCGCGCAAACACGGGCTTCAAGCAACCTTTATGGCCAAACCGTTTCTGGAATATGCGGGCAATGGCATGCATGTGCATGCGTCCGTGCTGGATGGCAAAGGCAACAATATTTTTGCCAATGAGACAGATGGTGAAGCGGCGCTCGGCGGCGTGATTTCAGAGCTGATCCGCACCATGCCTCAGGCGCTGCTTTTATTCATTAATTCGTGGAACGGTTTCCGCCGCATTCAGCCAGGCTCTTATGCGCCGACACGCGCGGTCTGGGCGCACAATAACCGCTCCGTCGCGCTTCGTATTCCGGCCTCCAACAGCGAAAACACCCGCGTTGAGCACCGCATTGCCGGGGCCGATGCCAACCCCTATTTGGTGCTATGTGCCATCTTGCAAGCGATGATGGACGGGCTTGAAAAGCGCGAGACGCCACCGCCACCAACCACCGGCAACGCCTACGACAACACCAAGGCCGAGCAACTGCCTGATGACATGGATGACGCGCTGCAACTAACCCAAACCGGCACATTTTGTGAGCGTGCTCTGGGGCCTGAATTGGCTAAAATTTACAAGGATCTCAAGCGTGCTGAAATTTTGGCCTTTTGGGCTGAAATTACGCCACTGGAGCGCTCGACTTATCTGTAAAATCGCTTGTGTGCCACAATTTTCCCTCATAGTCTTTTGGTCAGAGATATCAGCAAACGCTGGTATTGAGCATTAAAAAATAAAGGGAGAGCGGCTGAATGGCGCGCATTAAAACACTTCTCGCAACCACACTTTTGACAGCAACAGCACTGACCGGTGCAATTGCGCAAGAGCGTGTTGTCAATGTCTACAACTGGTCAGACTATATCGACGAAGATATTCTGACTGAGTTCACCGCAGAGACCGGCATCAAAGTCGTCTATGACGTGTTTGACTCAAACGAGATCCTTGAAACCAAGCTTCTCGCCGGTTCAACCGGCTATGACATCGTTGTACCAACCGGCACATTCCTTGCTAACCAGATTACCGCCGGTGTTTTCCAAAAGCTCGACAAATCCAAGCTGAGCAATATTGGCAATCTTGACCCTGCCATTTCAGAGCGTCTGTCAAAATACGATCCCGGCAATGAATACGCCATCAACTACATGTGGGGCACCACCGGCATCGGCTACAATGTCGATATGGTCAAACAGCGCCTCGGTGATGATGTTGTTGTCGGCTGGGACATGGTCTTCAATCCTGAGATGGCGGAAAAGCTCCAAGACTGTGGCATTTTCATGCTTGACGCGCCCACCGAAATGATCCCGGCGGCGCTCAACTATCTGGGCATGGATCCGGATCTGAAAGATGCCGAAAGCATCGATAAGGCCAAAGATGCACTCATGGCCGTGCGTCCGTTTGTGCGCAAATACCACTCATCAGAATATATCAATGCGCTCGCTAATGGCGACATCTGCGTGGCTGTCGGCTGGTCAGGCGACGTGCTGCAAGCGCGTGACCGTGCGGCGGAAGCCGATGCCGGTGTGAGCGTTGAATACGCCATTCCAGCCGGTGGTGCGCTGATGTGGTTTGACAATATGGCCATTCCAGCTGACGCGAAAAACGTCGAAGAGGCCCACATTTTCCTCGACTATATCCTGCGTGCTGACGTGATGGCGAAAGCCTCCAACTATGTCTATTACGCGAACGGAAACCTGGCTTCCAAGCCACTGTTGGCAGAAGACGTGATCGGCGATCCAGCGATTTATCCGGATGAGGAAACAATCGCGCGCCTCTATACCGTGTCGCCGGACAACCCGAGCCAGCAGCGCATTCTCAACCGCGCGTGGACAACCGTTAAATCCGGCCAATAAAACCAATTTCCCCGCCGCATTTGTTTGCGGCGGGGTTTTGTTTCAGGGGACACGCAAAAATGCCATCGCTAGGCAGCATCCGTCGCAAATTTGAACCGTGGAATGATCAGGCGGAAACGCCCTTTATCCGCTTTGAAAACGTCACAAAGCGTTTCGGTGATTTTACCGCCGTTGATAATTTGACGCTGCATGTCTATGAGCGCGAATTCTTCTCGCTGCTGGGCCCGTCCGGCTGCGGCAAGACCACGCTGCTGCGCATGTTGGCTGGCTTTGAAGAGCCGACATCCGGCGAGATTTTTCTCGACAATCAGCCCTTGAAGGGCGTGCCGCCGCACCAGCGGCCGGTCAACATGATGTTCCAGTCCTATGCGCTGTTTCCGCATATGAGCGTGGCCGACAATATTGCCTTTGGCCTGAAGCAGGAAGGCATGGGCAAAGCTGCGATTGCCGACCGTGTTGAGCAAATGCTCAAGCTGGTGAAGCTCGAAAAATTTGCCGCCCGCAAGCCGCATCAACTCTCAGGCGGCCAACGCCAACGCGTTGCACTCGCCCGCGCGGTTGCCAAACGGCCAAAACTGCTGCTGCTGGATGAGCCCTTGGGCGCGCTCGACAAGAAATTGCGCGAAGAAACCCAATTTGAATTGATGGATTTGCAGGTAGAGCTCGGCCTGTCTTTCATGATTGTGACCCATGATCAGGAAGAAGCCATGACCATGTCTGACCGTATCGCGGTGATGGACGCAGGCATCATCGTGCAAACCGGCACACCAGCGGAGATTTACGAGGCGCCAAACAGCCGCTACGTGGCTGATTTTATCGGCTCGGTAAACACGTTTGAAGGCGTGGTCAAATCATCCGCCAAAGGCGTTGTCACGATGGACGGTGCGGACGGTTTTACCATCAAAGCCGAAGCCGAAAAAGCGCCTGACAACAGCGCGACCGCATGGTTTTCCGTGCGGCCTGAAAAAATCGCCGTCAGCCGCACCAAGCCCAAAACCACATCCAATGTCGTTCAAGGCGAAGTGTGGGACATCGCCTATCTTGGTGACATGACGATTTTCAACGTCAAGCTCGATAGCGGTTCGGTCATCAAAGCCTCGATGCTCAACCGGTCACGTCTGGTCGATGATCCAATCGGCTATGAAGAACGCGTCTGGCTGTCTTTTGCGCCCGATGGCGGCATCTTGCTGGAGCGTTGATGATGGGCAATTTGTTCAAGCGCATCACCATCGGCATTCCCTATTTGTGGTTGCTGGCGCTTTTCCTGCTGCCGTTTCTGATCGTGTTTCGTATTTCGCTGTCCGAACCAGCCTTGGCGATGCCGCCCTATACACCGTTGATCGAGTTGTCGGCGGGGTGGTCGGCATTGATGGACGCCATCGGCAAGCTGAATTTTCTCAATTATGAGTTTCTCGCCAGCGATAGCCTCTACATCAATTCCTATCTATCGAGCTTACGCATCGCCGCCATTTCGACGCTGCTGACATTGCTGATCGGTTTTCCGCTGGCTTACGGCATGGCCAAAGCGCCCACCGGGCTGCGGCCAATCCTGTTGATGCTGGTGATCTTGCCGTTCTGGACGAGCTTTCTGATCCGCGTTTATGCCTGGATTGGTATTTTGAAGCCGGAAGGCCTGCTCAACCAGTTTTTGCTCTGGCTCGGTCTGATCGATACGCCCCTGCAAATCCTCAACACCAACACCGCCGTCTATATCGGCATCGTTTACTCTTACCTGCCGTTCATGGTGTTGCCGATATACGCGAACCTCGAAAAGATGGACGAATCGCTGGTCGAAGCGGCGCGCGATCTGGGCTGCACAGCCATTGGCGCTTTCTGGAAAGTCACCGCACGGCTTGCTGTGCCCGGCATCATGGCTGGCAGCCTGCTGGTCTTCATTCCTGCAATGGGTGAGTTTGTGATCCCGGATTTGTTGGGCGGGTCGGACACGCTGATGATTGGCAAAACGCTTTGGATTGAGTTTTTCAACAACCGCGACTGGCCGGTAGCCTCTGCGGTGGCCATGCTGTTGCTGATCGTGCTGGTGGTGCCGATTGTGCTGTTTCAAAACGCGCAGGCGCGCGCGACGGAGCAGGGCAAATGAGTGGTCGCTGGTCCTGGTTCAACATCACCTCCGTCGTCTTCGGCATGGCGTTTTTGTACCTGCCTATCGTTTTGTTGGTCATCTACTCATTCAACGCATCGCGTCTTGTTACCGTTTGGGCAGGTTTTTCCACCCATTGGTATGTTGAAATGTTCAACAATCAGGGCTTGATGGATGCCGCATGGGTGACGTTGCGGGTCGGCTTGATGTCGGCGACAGTCGCCACTGTGCTGGGCACGCTCGCCGCGCTGACGCTGGTGCGCTACACCCGTTTTCGCGGCCGCACCTTGTTTACCGGCATGGTCTATGCGCCGCTCGTCATGCCAGAAGTGATCACCGGCTTGTCGCTGCTGTTGCTGTTTGTGTCCATCGGCTTTGATCGCGGTTTCTGGACGGTAACGTTGGCGCACATCACCTTTTCCATGTGCTTTGTCGCTGTGGTGGTGCAGTCGCGTCTGGTCAGCTTTGACATGTCGCTGGAAGAAGCCGCACAAGACCTCGGCTGCACGCCGTTTCAAGCGTTCACCAAGGTCACATTGCCCGTCATCCTGCCTGCCGTGATCTCGGGTTGGATGTTGGCCTTCACGTTGTCACTCGACGACCTTGTGATAGCCTCTTTCACATCAGGGCCGGGTGCCACAACATTGCCGATGAAGATCTACAGTCAGGTCCGCCTCGGCGTCACGCCGGAGATCAACGCCGTGTGCACTATCCTTATCGGCTTGGTGGCCACAGGCGTGCTCATCGCCACCGTATTGAACAAGCGCAAGGCCTATGCCGAAAGAGAAAGCTAAAAATTGCTGGTCTAACCAAAGCCGGAAATAGTCTAACCGCGCGGTGGACGCAGCACATAGGCCAGGCACCACAGCGGTAAAATCACCATAGAGCCAAGAACCAGATTGGGCGCGGCCCACGTGACGCCTTTCATGGTCAAATCGACAACGCGGTCGGGCGTCATGCCAATGCGCGCTAAAATATCGGCAGCCGACATATCAAGCGCCGACAGGCCTGCACCGACGATGATCGATGCGGCCGCAATTTTGATCCAAAATGTGATGAACTGCCACACTGGTCCGTCCACCCCTTTATTCATCTGCGGGGCAAGTATGCGGCAAACCGGTAAAAATGAATTAAAATTTTAGCAATCGGGCATTCGCGCCGCGCCCATCACTGAGCCGCAGGCAGGGGCGGCCCGTTGAGCGTGCCGAAGATATAGGGGGCATCCCATCCGCCGCCGATGAAATAACGCTGCTGATTTTGCCCGTCGGGTGATTTGTCGAGCCGTGCAGTGAGTGCCATGCTGCGGTTGGCAAGTTGCACAACACCATTGAGCGCGATGCGGGTTGTCTCGTCATAATTGATGGTGGTCTCCTCGAGCTTCAGCTCGCCGTCAATAATCGGCGCTTCAACAGCAAAACTCTCAAATGATGCGCCGTTGGTGGTGGTATCGATTTGCGTGAACTGCAAGCCATCGGCCGCTTTCAGCGTTTCGGGACCAAAACCGGCAATGGCGCCGCTTGCTTGGCGCATCGTCATTTTGCCGCGCGCGTTCTGCAGCAGATCTGACCAGTCACCAAGCGCTGCATTCATCGTCAAGCTGAAATTATTGAGGCCGTTTGGCAAGACGGCGGGCAATTGAAGCGTGGAAATCGCCGCGCCCATATTAATGTCCTGACCGCTGACATTGAGCTCAATGGTGGGCGCTTCAGGGTTGCGGTCAAACCGCAGCCTTGCCTGCAGCGCGCCGCTAAAGGCAGTTGCGTCGCCCAAATCAAACAGCGCCAGATCCGCGGTGGTTTGCGCGGTGGCGGCAACGCCGGTCAATTCAAAATCATCAAAACGCGCAGTATTGGCTGAGATGCGCAGGTCAGTTTGCAACTGCTCCATAAAGCTCGTGTCGATGC
>JBAUIL010000286.1:0-6102 GCA_049682915.1 Ahrensia sp.
TAGCCGAGCTTGGCATAACCATTATGGCCCACCTGAAAGCCACGCCAACCATCCACATTCCATGCCTGGTCATCAATTTGGGAAGGTGAATTGGTCACGGTGGTGACGATGTCGTCATGGTCGCCAAAATAGGCTTTGAACTGGGCGGTTGACTGATCATTGAGCACGGCGGCACTATGAGCGGCGGTGCCGCGCACCATGATGATGTGATCGGGATCGCATTGCGTGTCCGACCCGGCATTGACGATAAACCGGTGGCCGTCTGATGACATTTCAAACGAAGTGGTCCCAGCCATGGCCTGGGCATCAAAAGGCGCAGGCGGTGGTGCGCCAACATCGGCAATGACACAGCAATTGGCGGCTTCAAGCCGACGATAATGGCCATGGCTATCGAGCGCGGCAAGACTGCCCTGGGTGAGATCATGGTTGAGCAGTGCTGCGATGTGGTGCACCGGCATTGCGCCGGAGCCGTTGAAAGCAGCTAACTCTCCGCTGACATGGCGCATCGTATTGATCGCCGGAAACAGCCGGTCCAGCGCTTTGGGCAGGGCATCGGGCACGGGATAGCTCGCTGTTGCCATGAGCGCGACCAGCGATGATAAATCAAGCGCAAGGCGCGCGGCATCATCAGTGTTGCGGGTGCGCACCATGCCATCGGGCAGCACAAATGCATCGAGATCGCGCTTAAGGTAGTGCTCATAGCGCTTTTGCCGCTTGGCCGACAACGGCACGGCAACTGCCGCGATCATCAGCGACACGTTCACGCTCAAGCGTGCGCGCCCCGGCGGCATTGAACGCGCGACAGTGCGCAGGAAACGAACATGCCGGGCAATCAAACTGCAGAAACGCCGGTAAAACGCGTGATTGGCGTTGCGCAGGACCATTGGCGCATGGCGCAAAAAACTGTTCAGGCGGCGCGCCGCGATCTCCGGCCGCCATGGCATGCTGCGCACATCGTGGCCGCATAGCTGCACCCAGTCGTCAATCAGGGCGCGGGCATTGCCTGACATCAAATCATCATTGGTCGCCGACAGGTGGCGCAGCCATTCAAACCCGTGCAGATGAGCCCGCCAGCCGCGAGAGGCGCCCTCCACCGAGAAGGGGGATTGAGTGCCAATGTCAACGCGGCCAGCATGGAAACCATAAACACCGAGATAGACCTCGCGGGCACGCTCAGGATTACCAGCGATAAGGTCTATCACCGGATGGGCGATCACCTCAGGTCCCGGCCCGCCAAAGCGCCAAGCGTACAGTGGACCGGTTCTGAAAAACGACCGCGTCCACGTTGACAGGCTGAACGGCATTGGCCGCACGAACTCTTTTGCTGAACTCGATGTCTTTTGCACCATGAACATGCCCCGTGATTCGGTTAAGCATAGCGCACTTTGAAACCGGTTAGGGTGTCAATTCTAGCGTGCTATGACCGGCGAAAACGGGCCGCAAAAAAGCCGTCACAGCCCGACAGCGCTGCGCTGCCGCGTTCCAGCATGTCGGGCGTGGTCCGCACATGGCCGTCAGTGGTCACGGCATCGTCGAACCATGCCAGCTCATCGCGGTTGACGGGGTCATGGGTCCAACTCGTACCCAATTGAGAAGTGACCAGTTGTGCGACCGCTTCGCCCTCGCGCGGATCAACCGAGCAATTGGAGAAAACCAGCGCGCCGCCGGGCGCGACAAAGCGGGCGGCGTGGACAACCATACGTGCCTGCAAGTCAGCCAGCTTGATGATGTCGGCATCGGTTTTGACCCAGGCGACATCGGGATGGCGGCGGATGGTACCGGTAGATGAGCATGGCGCGTCAACCAGTACCGCATCAAAGGGTTGGTCCGGCGCAAAATCAAACAGGCTGGTCGCAACGGTTTCACAATGCGCGGATAGGCCCAGCCGGTCCATATTGGTTTGCAGGCGCTTGAGCCGGTTGGCGGACATATCGAGCGCGGTGACGTGTGCACCGCGATCAAAGAGTTGCGCGGTCTTGCCTCCGGGCGCTGCGCAGGTGTCCAGCACTCGCTTTCCCGCAACATCGCCGCACAAAACTGCCGGAATGCCCGCGGCCACGTCCTGCACCCAGATATGACCCTCATCAAAGCCCGGCAATGCGGGGACATCAACGCGGGCACCCGTGCTTGGCAGGCGCACGGCCTGGCTGTGAAGAACGATGCCGCCGGTTTGCGCAGCCAACTTTTGCGCGTCAAGTGTGCCGCGCCGGATCGCGATATCGAGCGGCGCTTCGCTTTGGTGGCTGGCAGCGATGCGCGTCGCGCGTTCCGGCCCATAGACATGCTCGAGCATATCGATGAACCAAGCCGGGCCATGCTTGGGGGCGTCGGCAAATTGCGCGACCAGTTTCGGCTTTGAACGCACGGCACGACGTGTCAACGCATTGACCAGTGGCGCGAAACGGCGCGTGCGCGGGTCTGCGGTTGCGCACTCCACCGCCAGATCGACGGCACTGTGATCGGGGATGTCCAGCAGGACAATCTGGGCGATGGCCACGTGAACGATGTGATGCACCGCCGACGCGCCCTCAGGCAAAGGCTTATCCAGAAAGCGGTCGATGGTCGCGGCAATCGAGCCGCGATGGCGCAGGCCCGCCATCAAAATCGCACGAACCAGTGAGCGGTCACGCGCATCCAGCGCCCGGTAGTGCGGATGGCCGTGCTCGTCATCGGTCAGCGCATCCATCGGCGTGTGCGCATCAATAATAGCGCCGAGCAAACGGTGGGCGGCCTGACGCGCGGCCAGGCCAGGCTTCATCGCTGAGGGATCAAAACGCGTCTTCTTGGGTCGTTTGCGCTTTGTTTGATTGTCGGACGACCCTGCCGGTGGCGCGTCACTCAACGCCAGGGGCCTCGTTTGGGCGGGTCAGACGGGCCATCGCGGCCAAATTTAGGCCCCGCTTTCGGCACGCTGGTGCGGCGCGGTGGCTCGGCATTTGTTGGCTGGCTTCTATCGACGGGTGGCAAGGGCTGTTCTTCCGCTGGCTGTTGAATGGCACCGATATCCGTCATCGCCATCAGCGCGTCAATCCGGTTTTGGGTATCGGGGTGGGTTGAAAACAGCTTGTCAGCGCGCTGCCCGTTGAGCGGGTTGATGATGAACATATGCGCGCTGGCCGGATTTCTCTCGGCGGGCATGTTGACGGTGCGGCCTGCGGCGTTGGCGATTTTTGCCAGCGCGCTGGCGAGCCATTGGGGGTTTCCGCAGATTTCCGCACCGCGCCGGTCGGCGGCATATTCGCGGGTGCGGCTGATCGCCATTTGCACCAGCGACGCGGCAAAGGGCGCAACAATCATCGCCACCAAAACACCGATGAAACCGAAATTATTGTTGCGGTTGCCGCCAAAGAACATCGCAAAATTGCCAAGCATTGAAATGGCACCGGCCAGTGTCGCGGTAATGGTCATGGTCAGCGTGTCGCGGTTTTGAATATGGGCGAGTTCGTGGGCCATGACGCCCGCCACTTCCTCCGGTGTCAGCTGATCAAGCAGGCCGGTGGTTGCGGCGACGGCCGCGTTTTCCGGGTTTCGGCCCGTGGCAAAGGCGTTGGGCTGGTCTTGCTTGATAATGTAGACGGCAGGCATGGGCAGGCCCGCATTGGCGGCCAGATCGCGCACCATGCCATAATATTCCGGTGCGTTTTTCTCATCCACCTGCACAGCATTGTGCATTTTCAGCACCATTTTGTCGGAGTTCCAATAGGAAAACGCGTTCATGGCAATGGCGATCACAAAGGCGATCATCATGCCGCTGGTGCCGCCAATCAGTGCGCCGACACCCATAAACAGCGCCGTCATAAACGCGATCAACATGCCGGTTTTTACAATATTCATTGGTTTTGCTCCAAAGACGCTCCATTTGTTTGTATCGGTAATATAGGATAGCTAGCGGCCTGTTTACAGGTTGCTGCCAAGCACAATGTCGGAGCCAACAATGAGTTCAGATCATGGGGAAACGAAGTCGCCAGAGCAAGACGCTCCTGAAACACCCGCGCGCAAGTTTGAAGACCTGCCGCCTGCTGCACAACGCGCGTTGAAAGAGGCCGAAGCACGTAGAGCGGCCTTGACCGCCAAGACCGACGAACTGCCCGCCGAAGTAGGTGGCCGCGGCGGCAAAGATCCAGCGCGCTATGATGACTGGGAAGTCAAAGGCATCGCGATTGATTTCTGACCCTGTTGCCCGGGCCAATCTGGCGGGCTTTGCCGCAATTGGCATGTGGGCGCTTCTGGCCCTCTTCACAGACGCTTCCGGCGCGGTGCCGCCGTTTCAACTGGCCGCGATGACATTTGGCGTGGGTTGTTTGGTGTGTCTGGTGTGGCAATGGCGCAAGAATGCAAATGCCTCACTTGATCGAGCGCGGCCACCCATACAATGGCGTGTCGCGATCATCGGTGCGCTTGGCCTATTTGGCTATCATGCTCTGTATTTCACCGCGCTTCGCAATGCGCCGCCGATTGAGGCCAGCCTGGTCGCTTACCTTTGGCCTTTGCTGATCGTCGTGGGTAGCGGCTTTTTGCCCGGCGGCACGCTGGGCTGGCACCATATTGTAGGTGCTTTGATGGGCTTTACGGGCACCGCGTTGATTGTCACCGGTGGTGATGGGTTTTCTGTCAAATCTGAATTCGCGTTCGGCTATGGCATCGCACTGGTCGCAGCCTTCACATGGACGGCGTACTCGCTGGGTGCGCGGCGGTTTGCCAATGTGGACACGTCTATTGTGATTATCTATTGCGGCCTCAGCGCACTGATGGCGGTGGTGTGCCATCTGGCTTTTGAGCAGACTGTCTGGCCGCAAAATTCAATCCAGTGGTTGGCGATTATCGCTTTGGGGCTGCTGCCGGTCGGCGTCGCGTTTTACGCCTGGGACCATGCAATGAAGCATGGTGACGTTGCGCTGGTTGGTGCGGCAAGTTATTGCGCGCCGCTTTTATCGTCGATCATTTTGATTGTTGTCGGAGGTGCACCGTTGACCTGGGGTGTAGCCATGGCCTGCCTGCTGATTACCGCCGGCGCATTGCTGGCAGCCAAGAACATGCTGCGCGCTAATGCAGGCCGGGCGAGCCTTTAAGCGGCTTGCCGCCATCGCCACGCGGGGTTGGCCGCCAATCGGGCGGTGCGAGTTCAAACTGGGCAAAATCAAAACCCGGCGCGACGGTGCAGCCGACAAGCGTCCATGCGCCGAGACTGGTCGCGGTTTGCCAGCAATTGGCAGGCACAACCAGTTGTGGGCGCTCACCCATGGCCAAAGAAGTGCCGAGCCGGAAACTCTGCGCGTCGTGACCGTTTGGCGACAATGTGAGCGCAAGAGGCGCGCCATCGTAGAAATGCCAAACTTCAGCCGCATCACGCACCCGGTGCCAATGCGACACGTCGCCTGCTTCCAGCAGAAAGTAAATCGCGGTGGAATGCCCCCTCTGGCCACCTTCCGCATCGCGGAATGTCTCGACATACCAGCCGCCTTCCGGGTGCGGTTTCATGCCGAGGGTCTCACGGATTTTCTGAGCATTCATACCAAACGTCCTTTTTGTCAGCTAAGCCAACGTGGAGACCGGCGTCAATGCGTCGATACACAATTGCGTTTTGGGTTCAAATGCGATTGGCTCACCACCGTTGAGGAGTGATGATGCACACTGATATTGTCGAATTGCGGTCGTTTTATCATTCCGCGCTGGGCAAGCGTGCGGGACAGGCGATTGCCATGGCGCTGTCGAGCATCTGGGAGCCGTTGCCCAAAGAGCGCCTGTTGTGTCTGGGCTATGCACGGCCGTGGATCGAGCGGTTTGAGCCGGACACAGACCGCACAATCGCCTTCATGCCCGCCGGTCAGGGCGCAACGCGCTGGCCGCGTGAGGGTGCATCGCGCAGTGCGCTGGTGTTTGAAGAAGAGTTGCCGCTGCCCGACAGTGCGGTGGATCGCATTTTGATGGTCCACTCATTGGAACACACAGAAAATCCCCGCGAAACCTTGATGGAGATGTGGCGGGTGCTCGCGCCCAACGGTTCGCTGGTCATCGTCGTGCCCAACCGGCGTGGCGTGTGGGCGCAGTTTGAGCACACCCCGTTTGGCAATGGGCGGCCGTTTTCGCGCGGGCAATTAGCGC
>JBAUIL010000287.1:0-2384 GCA_049682915.1 Ahrensia sp.
GGACTGCACAGCAAAACATATTGACTTTGCGGGCATGTCAGACAGGTTAATCCGACTGCACCTTGGGAGGGATAATCATGGCCGCGCTACTTGATACTGTTGATCCGGATGGTTTGCTTGAATATTCGGTGGTTTTCACCGACCGCTCGCTCAACCACATGTCCAAAGCCTTCCAGCAGGTCATGCGCGACATTTCTGCCGATTTGAAAGACGTCTACAGCGCCGATGCGGTGGCCATTGTGCCCGGCGGTGGCTCGTTTGCCATGGAAGCGGTGGCACGCCAATTGGCGACAGACCAGCATGTGATGGTCATCCGCAATGGCTGGTTCTCCTTCCGCTGGACGCAGATTTTTAGCGCGGGCGGTGCCGCCAAGTCCCACACCGTCATGAAAGCGCGCCGCACCGGCAACGCGCCCACCTCTCCCTTTGCGCCCTGCCCGCTGGACGAAGTGCTTGCCAAGATCGCCGATGAACAACCGGCCATCGTTTTTGCGCCGCATGTGGAAACCTCCGCAGGCATGATCTTGCATGATGACTACATCAAAGCCGTCACCGAGGCGGTGCACGCCTATGGCGGCTTGTTTGTGCTCGATTGCGTGGCGTCTGGCTGCGCATGGGTGGACATGAAGGCGCTGGGCGTCGACGTGCTAATCTCCGCGCCGCAAAAAGGCTGGAGCGCCTCGCCCTGCGCAGGCCTCATCATGATGAGCCAAGCCGCCAAGGAGCGCGTGAAAGCCACCACATCATCCAGCTTCGCGATGGACCTCAACAAATGGCTGACCATTATGGAAGCCTATGAGGGCGGCGCGCACGCCTACCACGCCACCATGCCGACCGACGCGCTGCGCGCTTTCCGCGACACGATCATTGAAATGAAAGCGTTTGGCATCGACGCCCTGAAACAGGCCCAGTTTGAATTGGACGCGGGCGTGCGCGATGTGCTGGCCCGCCATGGCTTTGTGTCAGTCGCCGCAGACACCAACGCCGCGCCGGGCGTGGTGGTGTGCTTCACCGACGACCCCGAAATGGCCACCGGCCGCGCGTTTGCCGCCCAAGGCATGCAAGTCGCCGCAGGCGTGCCGCTAGAACTCGACGAAGGCCCCAACTACAAAGCCTTCCGCTTCGGCCTGTTCGGCATTGATAAGCTGAAAGATGTCCCCGCCGCCGTGGCGCGGGTGGAGGATGTGCTGGAAGCGATGAGCGCGGCGCGGGAAGCGGCGGAGTGAATCCGGGCGCTTTACCCACCAACATCCTGGACCCTCGGGACGGTACCCGAGGGTGACGGAGGGATTGGGGTGCGCTTTGTGGGAACCGCACTCAAATTCGTCAGCTGAGGCGAACCACTCTCAACATCGTCATCCTCAGCCATCCGCTCCCAAGTTCGTCATCCTCGGCCATCCGCTCCCAAGTTCGTCATCCTCGGGCACCCACTCTCAACATCGTCATCCTCGGGCACCGTCCCGAGGATCCAGCGGGGTCCAACGACCTCAATTTTGCAGAATAGCTCGCGCGCCAAACATACGATTACGCGCTTTACCCACCAACATCCAGGACCCTCGGGACGGTGCCCGAGGGTGACGGAGGGATTGGGATTCTTGCTGTGAGACACAGGCCCTAGCCCACATCCTCAACATCGGCCTGCTTGCCCTCAACGCGGGCGGCCAGCGCGGCCTCCATAAACGGGTCCAGCGCGCCATCCAGCACATCGTCGGGCGCGGTTGATTCTTTGCCCGTGCGCAAATCTTTGACCAGTTGGTAGGGCTGCAACACATAAGAGCGGATCTGGTGGCCCCAGCCGATTTCCGACTTGCTGTCGAATTCAGACTGCGCGGCATCTTCGCGCTTTTGCATTTCCAACTCGTATAATCGCCCGCGCAGCGCCTTCATGGCGTTGGCGCGGTTTTGGTGCTGGGATTTCTCAGACGATGTCACCACAATGCCCGTGGGAAAGTGGGTGATGCGCACCGCAGAGTCGGTCGTGTTGACGTGCTGGCCACCCGCGCCCGACGACCGGTACGTGTCGATGCGGATGTCTTTGTCCTGAATGTCGATTTCGACATTGTCGTCAATCACCGGATAAACGCCGACCGAGGAGAACGACGTGTGACGCCGCGCATTGGAATCATAAGGCGATATCCGCACCAGCCGGTGCACACCGGATTCGGTTTTCAGCCAGCCATGGGCATTGTGGCCCTTAACGAGGATAGTCGCAGACTTGATGCCCGCTTCCTCGCCCGACGAATATTCCTGCAACTCAACCTTGAAGCCACGGCGCTCCGCCCAGCGCGTATACATGCGCAGCAGCATACTCGCCCAGTCCTGGCTTTCGGTGCCGCCCGCGCCGGAATGGACCTCCACAAAGGTATCCGACGAATCCATCTCGC
>JBAUIL010000288.1:0-7499 GCA_049682915.1 Ahrensia sp.
CGACCGGCAATCGCATCGGCGCTTTGTTTGGAGACCTGTTGGGCGATGATGATGCGCGCCAAGCCGCCAAAGCCCGGCGGCTGGCGCCTCAGCGGCAACGGGCCCGCTGTCGCTGCAATAGGCTTTAATCGCGGATCAATGGTCAACAGGGTGGCCAGTCCGGTGGCAATGTCGTGGTCGGTTTCAATTGTCATGTTGTTGGTCATGGGGCATCGTTTCGCAACGCGATGGTGTATTCAACCGCCAAGTTGCCCGCCGGATGGATGAAAAGCAGACGTGATGACTGACAAACCGGTATTCCGATTTGCGCCAAGCCCCAACGGGCTTTTGCATTTGGGCCATGCCTACTCAGCGCTGCTCAACCAGCACTTGGCACGCCGGGCAGGCGGGGTCATGCTGTTGCGCATTGAGGACATCGATACGGTGCGCTGCACGCCGCGACTGGAAGCGCAAATGCTGGACGATTTGGCATGGCTTGGCTTTGAGTGGGATGGCGAACCGCGCCGTCAAAGCGCGCATTTCGATGTCTATGCGGACTATTTGCAGCGCTTGACCGACGAAGGCCTGATCTACCGTTCAACGCTGAGCCGGGCTGATTGCGCGCGCATTGTCGAAAGCCGTGAAGCACATGGCCTGATGTGGCCGCGCGATCCCGATGGTGCGCCGTTGTTTCCCGGGCGCGATTACGAGCCGTCCGATGTGCCTGACGATATGCTCCACGCGTTGCGGCTGGATATGAATTTGGCACTGGCGCATTGTGGCGCGCCGCTCAGTTGGCACGAAGCAGGGGGCGGCCAAAAGGGTGAAACGGGCTTGCTGGATGCCGACCCCGCCCAGTGGGGTGATGTTGTGCTGGCGCGCAAAGATACGCCGACAAGCTACCATTTGTCAGTGGTCGTTGATGATGCGCTGCAGGGCGTGACCCATGTTGTGCGGGGGGCGGACTTGATGGCGGCGACGAGCGTGCATGCTTTGTTGCAGGCGCTGTTCGGCTTTTCGCAGCCGGCTTACCACCATCATGGTTTGATTGTGAATGAGGCGGGTGACAAGCTGTCAAAATCACGCGGCGACACCGCCATTGCCAGCCTGCGGCAGGCGGGCATGACGCCGGATGATATCCGGCGCTTGGTCGGGCTAGGTCCTGACCCTACAGGCCCAGTCGTCGCAGACCCATTTTGGTAATGATCAGAGTGACGAGCATGCCGAACGCACCGGCGACGCCACACATGGCAAGCAATGGGTAGTCGCGCTGCGGAATGCCATATTCAGCGCTGATATACAGGCCCAAAAATACGCCGCCGGTCAACACCACCGCATTACCGACGATGCCGAAGCCTTCCGCACCGACGATTTCGTGCAGAAAGGTGCCCAGAAAATAGGTTGAAATGAACACAACAGTCGCAAAAGCGATCATTTCATACAGGCTAAGACTATCAAGCATAGGCTTTTTCCGATTCAGGTTTTGCGGCAAGTATAATCCGATCAAGTGAATCTGTGGTTAAAGCGCGGCATTTGGCCGTTCAAGCCGATTGGCCCGGCTTTATAAACACGTTAGAGCAGGCGAGATGACCAAATACAAAGACCGGGTGCGAAAGATGACGAAGAAGCTGAATGTGGTAGTGACTGGGTGCTCAAGCGGGATTGGCGCGCATTGCGCGGCCCGGCTGAAGCAGGATGGCTACCGCGTTTTGGTCAGTGCACGCTCCGATGAAGATTTGACGCGTCTGGTGGCTGCCGGGTTTGACGCGCATTATCTGGAGCACCATGATGCCGCTTCAATTGACGCTTTCGTGGATTGGGCGATTGCGCAGTGTGACGGCGCGATCCATGGCTGGTTCAACAATGCAGGCTACGCCCAGCCGGGTGCGGTGGAAGACCTGCCGGTGCAAGCGCTGCGCGACCAGATGGAGGTGAACCTGTTTGCCTATCAGCACATCATGGTGCGGGTTATTCCTGTCATGCGGGCACAGGGTCATGGGCGGTTGATCAACTGCTCGTCGGTTTTGGGTCGTATTTGTGTGCCTTGGCGGGCGGCATATACGGCATCGAAGGCCGCACTCAACGCATTGACGATGACGTTGCGCCAGGAGCTCTACGGGTCCGGCGTGCATGCCAGCGTGATTGAACCGGGGGCCATTCCATCCAATATTGCCGTCAATTCTGTCACCTATGCGGACAAGTGGATTGATGCTGCGAACTCCGTACATGGTGAGCGCTACCGTAAACGGCTTGAGAATTTGCGAAGCCAAAAGTCGCCCGACGATTTGTCGGGTGCTGAGCCGGTCTACAAGGCGCTGCGCCATGCGCTGACGGCCAAAAGGCCGCGCGCCCATTATCCCGTTTGCAAAGAAACCCACATTGCATTTATGGCGATGCGGCTGCTGCCGCGCGACCTTTGCTATCGACTCTTTGAGCGTGCGGCCTAGATCCATTCGAAGTGTTTTTGAAAACGGGTAATTTATGTCTTCTTTCTTTTTCTATCTCGCCATTGTTGTGATGTTGGCCGTGGCCGCCGTTTTGTTGGTTGGCCTGCGCAATATGATGAAGCAAGGTGATGCCAATTTGTCCAACAAGCTCATGCAGGCGCGTGTGTTCTTGCAATTCATAGCGGTGGTGGTGATCGTGATTGCGGTCTACATCGCGCGCTCCGCCTCCGGCTCATAGGGTTTTAGCATGGTTGTTCTGAACAAGATTTACACCCGCACCGGTGACAATGGCACCACGGCTTTGGGCACCGGCGAGCGGCGTCTGAAATATGATTTGCGTGTCTCTGCCTACGGTACCGTCGATGAGGCCAATGCCTGTGTTGGTCTGGTCCGCGTGCATCTCGGCGAGGAGCATGCTGCGCTGGATGGGATGCTGTCGCGCATCCAGAACGATCTTTTCGACCTGGGTGCCGATCTTGCCACGCCGGATACGGGCGAGAAACTGGAGTATGAGCCGCTGCGCATTATTGAGACGCAGGTTGAACGGCTCGAAGCTGACATTGATACGCTCAATGCAGACTTGAAACCTTTGCGGTCATTCATCTTGCCCGGTGGCAGTGTGGCGGCGGCGCATCTACATATGGCGCGCACGGTATCGCGCCGCGCGGAGCGGCTGATGGTTGAACTTGGCGAACAGCCAGGCGAGCACATCAATGCGGCAGCGCTGAAATATATCAACCGCGCGTCGGACTTCTTTTTTGTGGCCGGCCGTGTCGTCAACAAGGGCGGTGACGATGATGTGCTTTGGGTTCCGGGCGAAAACCGCTAGGGTTGCCGCTGCACCTGCAAGCCAAGAGGCCCGCCACCCATGTTCATCCCTTTGCATGACGCCAACGCGCTGAAGCACATCCGTTTGCAGTGGGTAACGCTCGGTCTGATCATTGCCAACGCGCTGGTCTTTTTGGGCGTCAACATCTCTTTGCCGCCAGAGACCGCAACGGCGTTGATGATTTCATTGGGCTATATTCCGGCGGTTATCTACGATCATCTGGACATCCCGCCGGATATTTTGCTGGTGCCGGAGCAGTTTTCCTACGTCACCTATGCATTCTTTCACGCCGATTGGATTCACCTTGGGTCAAACATGCTGTTTTTATGGGTGTTTGGTGACAATGTTGAAGATGCGCTGGGTCATGTGAAGTTTCTGATCTTTTATCTTCTGTGTGCGGCGGCGGGCGCGTGGGCGCACGGGCTGATGGACACCCAATCCAATGCGCCGCTGATTGGCGCATCGGGCGCGGTGGCCGGTATTGTCGCAGCCTATCTGATGTTGCACCCGCATGTGAAAGTCTGGATTTTGGCGTTGGCGCGCGTGCCGCTGCGGCTGCCGGCTTGGATACCGCTGCTGTTCTGGGCCGGTCTGCAGGTGTTTATGATCCTGACCGATATCGGCGGTGAGGTTTCCTGGGCGGCACATGTTGGTGGCTTGATTGCCGGTGCATTGCTGGTCGTTGTGCTTAAACGCCGCGGTGTACCCCTGTTTGACCGTGCTATCGTCACGCCGGATGCCGTAGAACTCGAGGCACCGCGTGAGCGTACCAATGCAGACACCGATCCGCGGCCTTGGGGGCGCGGCTAAGTCAGAAATTGATTGACGTTAACGTAAACGTCATTTTATGAATGGGAAAATTGGCTTGCATGCGTGTAGGCGCTATTGCATCCCTATTTCGACGAACCTTGTCGGGGATGCGCTAGCGACGGCGCTTATGCCGCGTTAGGTCAACGATACTGGATCTTGGGAGTGTGAAGATGAAAGTTTTGGTGCCCGTCAAACGGGTTGTGGATTACAACGTCAAAATCCGCGTCAAAGCCGATGGCTCAGGCGTTGAACTGGCAAATGTGAAAATGAGCATGAACCCGTTCGACGAGATTTCCGTTGAGCAGGCCATCCGCATGAAAGAAGCAGGCCAATGCGACGAGATCGTCGTTGTATCGATCGGTCCTGCCCAGTCGCTGGAAACCATCCGCACCGCCCTTGCCATGGGCGCGGACCGTGGCATTCACATCAAGCATGATGATTTGGTTGAGCCGCTGGCAGTCGCAAAAATGCTGAAAGGTGTTGTCGAAGCCGAAGCGCCGGGTCTTGTGATCGTCGGCAAGCAGGCCATTGATGATGATGCCAACCAGACCGGCCAGATGCTGGCTGCCTTGCTGGGCTGGAGCCAGGGCACATTTGCCTCTGAAATCGCCATTGACGGTGACAAAGCAAAGGTGACACGCGAAATTGACGGTGGCCTCCAGACCATTGAAATTTCAATGCCGGCGATTGTGACAACGGACCTCCGTTTAAACGAGCCGCGCTATGCGTCTTTGCCCAATATCATGAAGGCCAAGAAAAAGCCGGTCGAAGAAAAATCACCTGCTGACTACGGCGTTGATGCTTCACCGCGTTTGGCAGTCGTCAACACGCAAGAGCCGGAAGGCCGCAAGGCGGGCGTCAAGGTCGGTTCGGTTGCCGAATTGGTTGAGAAACTGAAAAACGAAGCCGGCGTGCTGAACTGATTGGGAGCGAGACTATGACAATTCTTCTTATTGCAGAACATGACAACGCAACGCTTTCGGACCAGACAGCCAAGGCGATGACGGCTGCCAGCCAAATTGGTGGTGATGTGCATGTGCTGGTTGCGGGCAAGGGCGCCAAAGCCGCCGCCGACCAAGCCGCCAAGTTGGATGGGGCGGCGAAAGTGCTGTTGGCAGAAAATGCCACGCTTGAGCATCAATTGGCTGAGCCGATGGCCGCGCTGATCGTCTCCATGGCCGGTGGCTATGACACCATCATTGCAGCGGCGACGACCAACGGCAAAAACATTCTGCCGCGCGTCGCAGCGCTGCTGGATGTGATGCAGATATCCGAGATCGTCGAAGTCGTCGATGCGACAACATTCAAGCGGCCTATCTATGCCGGTAACGCGATCCAGACCGTGAAGTCCGGTGATGCGACACGGGTGATCACCGTGCGGACGGCGTCATTTGCGGCTGCGGGTGAGGGTGGTAGTGCCGCTGTTGAGACAGTCGGCGCTGCAGCGGATCCGGGTCTGTCCTCTTTTGTGTCAACCGAACTGTCAGGTGGTGACCGTCCTGAGCTGACATCGGCCAAGATCATTATTTCCGGCGGTCGTGCGCTGGGCTCTTCGGAGAAATTCCAAGAAGTCATTTTGCCGGTAGCAGACAAGTTGGGGGCAGCGGTGGGTGCATCACGCGCTGCGGTTGATGCGGGCTACGCGCCCAATGACTGGCAGGTTGGCCAGACAGGCAAGGTGGTTGCACCTGACCTTTACATTGCGTGCGGCATTTCCGGTGCGATCCAGCATTTGGCAGGCATGAAAGACTCGAAAGTCATCGTCGCCATCAACAAGGATGAGGACGCACCGATTTTCCAGGTTGCCGATTATGGCCTGGTGGCCGATTTGTTCGATGTGCTGCCGGAGTTTGAAAAAGCGCTCTAAGCCGACGATCAAACAGACAAAGAAAAAGCCGCGTCAGCAAATGACGCGGCTTTTTTGTTTGGCGCGGTATTTGTTCAATTCAGCGCAGCGACTTCCGCGGCCTCGTTTTCGGATGCAAGCAATGCGTCGATCCGGTCGCGCTCACTTTTGAAAGCTTCCAATTGCGGGCCCTCCAGGGTGCTGCCTTTGGGCAGGCGCACGCGCATTGGGTCTACACGCTTGCCGTTGACCCGCATTTCATAATGCAAATGCGGACCAGTTGAGAGGCCGGTGGTGCCGATATAGCCGATCACCTGGCCTTGACGTACCCGCGCGCCGGGCTGGATTCCTTTGGCGAAGCGGGTCTGGTGCGAATAGGATGTTTCATAGCCATTGGCGTGCTTGATGACAGTTTGCTTGCCGTAGCCGCCGGCCCATCCTGCCTTTTGAACCACACCATTGCCCGGCGAAATGATGGGTGTGCCGCGCGGTGCGGACCAATCCACGCCCCAGTGCATTTTGGAATACTTCAAAATCGGGTGGCGGCGCATGCCGAAGCCTGAACGGAATTGGCCGCTGGGGACAGGGTTGCGCAGCAGAAACTGGCGCGCGCTGCGGCCCTCAGGATCATAATAATCGGCGGTCCCGTCCGGACTGATAAAACGATAGAACTTGCGTGCGTTGCCGCCAAAGGTTGCCTCAACATACAGAACGTCGCGCTTTTGGTTTTCGTCGCCCTCTTCAGGCACCGAATAAAACAGCTCTAAACGGTCTTCGCGCCCGATGCGGGAGCGGAAATCCACATCTGCCGCCACCATGCGAACAATTTTTGCAGCGGTGTCGCGATCAAGGTCATATGCCAATACGCCGCGATAAATAGCATTATAAGCGTCGGGCAGGTCGCGCTCGGGCAGCAGCGGTACCGCCGGCGCGGTGTCTTCTTTGTCGGCATGTTGGGCCATAAAGGAATCGCCGATCGGCTCCGGCGTCGGCACAAATTGGTCCTGGTCGTTCAGCGCGATGGTCAATATGTGCTCGGTGCCGTCATAGACAGAAGAGCGCACAATGCGTGTGTCATCGCCCTTTTTCTGGATGCCGACGCGGAGCATATGCCCTTCCTTGAAATTGTCGGTATTGAGCAAGGTCGACAGGGCGCGCGCCATGCCCGGTGCGCCGCCCATGCCGGTCTCGTCGAGTGTATCGACGATGGCACGCGAACCGTTGATATCGATGACTGTCTCAACAAATTTGATTTTTGCCTGTTCATCGGTTGCTGCTGGCGCGACTGATATATTCATCGGTACAATGCGGGCGGCCGAAGGCACATCGAGAGCGGCCAGTGCGGGGTCTTCCACCCCGAAGCGAACCGGGTCCACATAATAGAGAGATGCGACTTCGGTGGTGCCGTCGGTGACAATTGCCGCAGTGTCGCGCACAATCTGCTCGGCTTCCTGATCTGATATGACATAGCGGTCATCGGCAAGGGCGGTATCGAATGTGAAATCGAGCACGCGGATGGATGCTTCCGTCTCGACATTGGCACCATAGATTACCGTGCTGCCCGCCAGTTCAGGGTCAACCTGCTCTA
>JBAUIL010000289.1:0-2285 GCA_049682915.1 Ahrensia sp.
CAATGTGCTCGCCATTACCCTTTACGGCAAGCGACGCCGCCGTCACCGCTTTGACCGCCGCTATGCCGTTGCGCTCAATGCATGGCACCTGCACCAAGCCTGCAATCGGATCGCAGGTCATGCCAAGGTGATGCTCCAGCGCAATCTCGGCTGCATTTTCCACCTGCTCGGGCGTGCCGCCCATAATCTGCGCCAAGCCCGCCGCCGCCATCGCGGCAGCACTGCCAACCTCACCTTGGCAGCCAACTTCAGCGCCGGAGATGGATGCGTTGTGCTTGATGATACCGCCAACGGCAGCAGAGGTGAGCAGAAAGTCACGGATTTGCTCACGCCCAACGCCTTCGACGAATTGCGTTGCAAACTTCAGAACAGCGGGCACTGTGCCCGCAGCGCCATTGGTCGGTGCTGTCACAACCTTGGCTCCGGCAGCGTTTTCCTCGTTTACCGCCATGGCGTACAGCGTCAAAGCATCGTTTGCTTTCAACGGGTTGAACTGATTGCTTGACTCAGTTTGTTGATAGTGCTGCCACAGCTTTGCTGCACGCCGCTGCACCCTCAACCCGCCGGGCAATATGCCATCGGTGCGCAATCCCCGCTCTATGCAGTCATCCATCGCCTTCCAGACGCCATCGAGCTTATCGTTGAGCGCATGAACACCCATCCGCGCTTCCTCATTGGCGCGCTTCATCTGGGCTATCGATTTGCCGGACGCCTTCGCCATGGCCAGCATTTCAGCTGCTGACGAAAAGCCATAGGGCACATCGTCAACGGGTGGCACCGCAGCCGCCAGCACATCGTGCGTGTTGAGCTCTTCTTCGGACACGACGAAGCCGCCGCCGATGGAATAGTAAACGCGGCTGAGTAGCATTGTGCCATCAGCGTCTTCCGCCCAAACGGTCATGCCATTGGCGTGGCCCGGCAACGGGTTTGATTTGTCAAAAACAATGTCATCCTTGAAATCGAACGCATAGACCGGATGGCCCGCTGGCTTCACCGTGCGGGTTTCGATGATCTCGGTCATCAGGGCGTCCATCGCATCGGCGTCAATCGTGTCGGGCAGATGGCCCGCAAGACCAAGCGCCACCGCCCGGTCTGTCGCGTGGCCCACGCCTGTAAATGCCAAAGAACCATGCAACGATGCACGCAGACGCGCCACGTGCGCCCCGCTCGGCAAGGGAAAGCTGCCCGATTTCAACTCGGCCAAAAACCGAGCGGCCGCAACCATCGGCCCCATCGTGTGTGAGGACGAAGGGCCAATGCCAATTTTGTAAAGATCAAATACGGATAGGAACATCGCCAACTCTCATGATGGCGCAACATTGTCTTATCTGTAAAAGTTTCGGCGCAGTGTGGCCGACATGGGTGTCGCCAATTGCGACACGCCGCCTATCCTGTTCAGCTGGCGGCTTGCGAGGCCACGGCTTGAACGCTTGCTGTGTCGTTCAAACCGAACACATAGGCAACAGCAATGATTGCGAGACAACCAACCAGCGCCCAGCCGGTAATGCCCCAACAAGATGAATTCATTTCGTCGTTCATGGAACCCTGATTCATATGTTAATGATTTCTTAACAGCGCGCTGAATACGCCTGCGCCATGCCCAAAACAAGCGAAATTGTGGCATTGCATGATCAAATTTTGTGCACGGCAACATAAAAACAGGAAAAACATATATATTTCATATTCTTGGCACTTTTAACCAAGTGGCCAATCGCGCTAATTGGTACGCTCAGCAGCCCTGCTGGTCAGCCGGTAGACAAAGATTCCAATCCATTCCCGCACGGCAAGATTGAATTCCGCGATCGCGCGCAGCGGGTCATCGCGGCCCATCACAAAACGCTCATCACCCGCTGTGCGATAGTCCACCGGCCAGGCGATGATCGCTAGCGGTGTCAACGAAAAGCTCGCCACCGAACGCGGCATATGAAACGCCGAGGTGACGAGAATCCACGCGCCGTCGCGGTCCGGCAGGTCTTCAATCAAAGCTGCTGTGAAGATTGCATTCTCATGGGTGTTGCGCGAGCGGTCTTCCAGCATGACCCGCGATGCGCTGACGCCAAGCGCTTCAAAGAATCGCGGTGCAATTGCCGCGTCTCCCTCTGTCGTGCCGATGAAGGACGCGTCACCGCCTGATATGATTATCGGCACTTCGCCATAGCGCTGGGCCAAGGTGACCGCTTCGGTGAACCGGTCGCCCGCTTCACCCAGCGCATAGCCACCACGGCCCCGCGTCACCCGTCCGTCAAAACCGCCGCCCAGCACAATAATCCCCGCCACCGGCTGCA
>JBAUIL010000290.1:0-13737 GCA_049682915.1 Ahrensia sp.
CCCATGGACCACTCATGACCTTTTCCCTCGGCATTGATACCGGCGGCACCTACACCGATGCCGTCATTTTTGATGATGCAAAAAAGCTGGTCATCGCCAAAGCGAAAGCGCCTACCACCCGCCATGATTTGGCGATCGGCATCAGGCAGGCCGCGCAATCGGCACTGCATGGAGCGCAGGTTGCACCGCAAGCAATCGGGCTTGTCTCTATTTCGACGACATTGGCGACCAACGCACTGGTGGAAAGCCAGGGCGGACGGGTGGCGCTGGTGATGATCGGCTTTGACGACCGCGATATGGACCGCGCCGGTCTGCGCGCTGCCCATGGCGATGATCCGGTTGTGTTCCTGCCAGGTGGCCATTCCGTGCACGGCAAGCCAAGCCCGCTCGACATCAGTGCGCTCGAAATGCAGCTCGACGCCTTAACTACTCAAGTGTCTTCCTTTGCCGTCGTCGGGCTGTTTGCCGTGCGCAATGCCAGCCACGAAATTGCGGTGCGCGACCTGATCGCAAGCCGCACCGGCCTGCCGGTAACATGCAGCCATGAATTGACCGCGAAACTGGACGGGCCGAAACGCGCGCTGACAACCGTGCTCAACGCACGGCTGATCGAGATGATCGCGCGGTTGATCACCGCGACCCGGAGTTTTTTGGCGTCCGCCGATATCAACGCGCCCCTGATGGTGGTGCGCGGAGACGGCTCGCTGGTGTCAGCCGATTTTGCCGCAGCGCGTCCGATTGAGACAATCCTGTCCGGTCCGGCGGCGTCGCTGGTGGGCGCCGCATTTTTGACCGGCCAAGACAATGCGCTGGTGTCAGACATTGGCGGCACGACAACCGACATCGCCTTGCTGGAAGAGGGCCGCCCGAAAACCGACCCGCATGGCGCGACCGTTGGCAACCACCGCACCATGGTCGATGCGGTGGCGATGCGCACCTACGGCCTGGCCGGTGACAGTGAAGTGTCCATCGATGAAGGTGCTCTGGTGCCCACCATTCATTTGGGACCGCGCCGTCTGGTGCCGTTGTCCATGTTGGCGGTCGACCACGAGGACGTGGTGATGCGCACGCTGGAAAGCCAGGCGCGCGCTGCATTTGCCAACCGGCTCGATGGCCGCTTCGCGCTGACCACCGGCGTGTCGGCCGGTCGTGCCGGGCTGTCCAAAAGCCAGACGGAATTGCTGGCGCGCTTGAGCGATGTGCCGCAGCCGCTGTCCAAGGTTTTGAAGTCCGCCTCCGAAATGGCAACGCTCACCATGCTGGTCAGCCGGGGTCTGGCGTTTATTGCCGGTTTTACCCCATCTGATGCGCAGCACGTGCTGGGCAAATTCACCCATTGGCACACAGGTGCAGCGCAGGCGGGCGCCACTTTGTTTGCCCGCAAAAAGGACGGCTATGGCAAGCCGATTGCCGCCGATGCGCAAGCGCTGGCGCAGCGGGTGGTGTCGCGGCTGGTACGGCTGTCAGCGGAGCGGGTTTTAGAAACCGCCTATTGTGATGACGGGCTGGACGGGCCGTCGCTGCTGACCTCGCCGATTGTGGCGCGCGCTTTGGACCGCACCGAAGGGTTGGTGCGTCACGCGCTGATTATTGACCGGCCTTTGATTGGGCTTGGCGCTGCCGCCCAAGCCTACTATCCGGCGGTCGCTGAAACGCTGTCTGTCGGATCAATCGTGCCTGACCATGCCGATGTGGCCAATGCTGTGGGTGCGGTTGTCGGCCAAGTCCGGGTGGCTGTGACATTGGCGATCGAGCTGGGTGACGGCGGCACATTTTTGCTGACCGGCAGTGACCTGCCTGCGGGCGCAAAAACAAACTATTTGGACGAAGAGGCCGTGCTTTCCGCCGCCAAGGCTATGGCGCACCAAGCTGTCAGCGACAAAGCGGCGGCGGCGGGTGCAGGCGATTGCGTGGTGAGCGTCAATGCGGATGTGCAAAGCGCTGTCATCGAAGATCAACGCCAATTCATCGCCGCAAGCGTCACGGGCGTCGCAACAGGGCGGCCCTCATCGCTTTATTCCGGAAAATGACCTTTTCCTTTGCGTTGAAGATCTTTCACACTTTCTCCTCATTGACTTAGGTTGGTGGGGCGCACTACGTCCTGACCATCCATTCACAAGCGTTAGGAATTGTCCCCATGAGCAATCGCATCGATAAATTCGGCCTGCAGGTAGACGCCGGTCTCCATGATTTTCTCACCGATGTGGCCATGCCCGGAACGGGCGTGGAAGCCGATGATTTCTGGTCGGCGTTTTCGGCGATTGTCCATGAACTTGCCCCAAAGAACAAAGCGCTTTTGCAAAAACGCGACGATCTGCAAGCAAAGCTGGATGAATGGCACAAGGCCAATGGCGCGCCATCGGACATGGCGGCCTATAAGGCGTTCCTGACCGAGATCGGCTATCTGGTGCCCGAAGGTCCGGCGTTTTCCGTTGAAACCAGCAATGTCGATGCGGCGATTGCCGATATTGCAGGCCCGCAATTGGTGGTGCCGATCATGAATGCCCGCTTTGCGCTCAATGCAGCTAACGCGCGCTGGGGATCGCTTTACGATGCGCTGTATGGCACCGATGCGCTGGGCGATCTGCCAGAGGGCAAGGGCTATGATGAAGCGCGTGGCGCACGTGTTATCGCTTGGGCCAAAGACTTTCTCGATAAGTCCGCCCCCTTGGCGTCCGGTTCGTGGGCCGATGTAACAGGGCTGAGCGTGCGCGATGGTATCTTCATGTGCGCATCCGCCGCCGGCGAGACCGGCCTTGCTGATCCCGCGCAGTTTGTTGCTTTTGCTGGCGCTTCAGAAGCGCCAAGCGAAATCATGCTGGTCAAAAATAACATGCACATCAAAATCGTCGTCAATGCGGATCATCCGATTGGCAAAACCGATGGCGCGCATATCGCCGACGTTGTGCTGGAAAGCGCGATCACGGCCATCATGGACTGCGAAGATTCAGTGGCAGCGGTGGACGCGGAAGACAAAACACTGGTCTACCGCAATTGGCTGGGCCTGATGAAGGGTGACCTTGAAGAAAGCTTTGAAAAAGGCGGCAAGACAATCATCCGCAAGCTCAATGATGATATTGAAATGACCGCAGCCAATGGCGGCACGTTCACTTATTCCGGGCGCGCGCTGATGCTGGTGCGCAATGTCGGCCATCTAATGACCAACCCGGCCATTCTGCTCAAAGATGGCTCGGAAATTCCTGAAGGGATCATGGATGCCATGTGCACAGCGCTGATCGCGCTGCATGATGTCGGGCCAAACGGTCGCCGCAAAAACTCTGCCAAGGGCTCGATGTATGTGGTCAAGCCGAAAATGCACGGACCGGAAGAAGTGGCATTTGCCGACGAGATTTTTACCCGCGTCGAACAAGCCATCGGTATGGCACCGCATACGATGAAAATGGGCATTATGGATGAGGAGCGCCGCACCACCGCCAATCTTAAAGAGTGCATCCGTGCCGCCAAGAACCGCGTTGTGTTCATCAATACAGGCTTCCTCGACCGGACCGGCGACGAGATGCACACCTCGATGCATGCTGGCCCCATGATCCGCAAAGGTGACATGAAGGCTGCGCCATGGATCAAAGCCTATGAGGACTGGAACGTCGATACCGGGCTTGCCTGCGGCTTGCGCGGCAAAGCGCAAATCGGCAAAGGCATGTGGGCGATGCCCGACATGATGGCGGCCATGCTGGAGCAGAAGATCGGCCACCCGAAGGCCGGTGCCAATTGCGCCTGGGTGCCATCGCCGACAGCAGCCACACTGCACGCGACCCACTACCATCAGGTAAGCGTTGCGAGCGTGCAGGCCGAGTTGGCAAAACGCACACCGGCATCACTGGATGATATCTTGACGATCCCGGTCGCGACCCGTCCCAACTGGACGCCGGAGGACATTCAGGCAGAACTGGACAATAACGCGCAGGGTATTTTGGGTTATGTGGTGCGCTGGGTTGACCAAGGTGTGGGCTGCTCGAAGGTGCCGGACATCAATGATGTCGGCCTGATGGAAGACCGCGCGACATTGCGCATTTCGTCCCAACACATGGCCAACTGGTTGCTGCACGGCGTGGTCACCCAAGCCCAGATCGTTGAAACGATGAAGAAGATGGCGAAAGTCGTTGACGCCCAAAACGCCGGTGACCCGGCCTACACGCCGATGGCGCCCGCCTATGACGGCATTGCTTTCCAAGCGGCATTGGAACTGGTGCTTGACGGAATAGCGCAGCCATCGGGCTACACCGAACCGGTGCTTCATCAAAAGCGCCTTGAGCTAAAAGCCGCCTCGTGATCGCTATCATCAAATAAAAATCCAAGAACGCCGCAATTTGCGGCGTTTTTTATTTATTAATTGATCAGATAAAATTTTAAGAAAATTTTATAATTAACCAATACTTTGCTTTGAGCTGGTATATTTGCCTATTTTAAGCTATGTCTTGCTCAATATATCAATTGAGGAACGAAAAATGGTTAGCTCTATCGGTTCAAAACGGGTCACTTATGAATTGGGCGACTTTTCAAGCGTGCGGATCGGTGCCGCGTCCATAAATACGATCCGGGGCGATGAAAACGACAATATTTTGACCGGTACCGCCGGTATTGACCTCATCCTCGGCGACAGCGGCGACGATCAGATTTTTGGCGGTGACGGCAATGACAACCTGAACGGTGATCTTGGTGGCGATCTGATCCGTGGCGAATTGGGCAATGACCGCATCGATGGCGGTGTTGGCAATGATACGCTGGATGGCGGCGAAGGCGATGACTTCATCACCGGTGCCACAGGCGATGACCTTGTGTTCGGCGGCGGTGGCAATGACAAGATCTATGGCGGTCAGGGCAACGATAACCTGAATGGCGATTTCGGTGATGACGTTCTACGTGGCGAGTTTGGCAACGATCGTATCGATGGTGGTGAGGGCCGCGACCTTGTTGATGGCGGTGAAGGCGACGACATTCTGACCGGCGCTGAGGGCGACGACATCATGTTTGGTGGTGGCGGCCAAGATATTCTGGGCGGTGGCGATGGCAATGACGATATGCATGGCGACTTCGGCGCAGATTTGTTGCGCGGTGCCTTCGGCAATGACCGCCTCAACGGTGGCGAAGGCAATGACACCCTTGATGGTGGTGAAGGCGACGATTTCATCGTCGGTGCGACCGGCGACGATCTAGCCTTCGGTGGCGGCGGCAATGACAAGATCTATGGCGGTCAGGGCAACGATAATCTGAATGGTGATTTCGGTGATGACGTTCTACGTGGCGAATTTGGCAACGATCGTATCGATGGTGGTGAGGGCCGCGACCTTGTTGATGGCGGTGAAGGCGACGACATTCTGACCGGCGCTGAGGGCGACGACATCATGTTTGGTGGTGGCGGCCAAGATATTCTTGGCGGTGGCGATGGCAATGACGATATGCATGGCGACTTCGGCGCAGATTTGTTGCGCGGTGCGGACGGCAATGACCGTCTCAACGGTGGCGAAGGCAATGACACCCTTGATGGTGGTGAAGGCGACGATTTCATCGTCGGTGCGACCGGCGACGATCTAGCCTTCGGTGGCGGTGGCAATGACCGCATCTTCGGCGGCAATGGCAATGACAATTTGAACGGCGATTTCGGTGACGACATTCTGCGGGGCCAAAACGGTAATGATCGCGTTGATGGTGGTGAAGGTAACGATCTAGTCGATGGCGGTGAAGGCAATGATATTCTCACTGGCGCGACTGGCGATGACATTATATTCGGTGGCGGAGGCCAGGACATTCTCGGTGGCGGCGATGGCAATGACGCCCTGCATGGCGACTTCGGGGCGGACTTGTTGCGCGGTGCGGACGGCCATGATTACCTGAACGGCGGTGAAGGCAACGATACGCTCGACGGTGGCGAAGGTAATGATATCCTGATCGGTGCCGATGGCTTCGACCTGATGTTCGGCGGCGGCGGCAATGATCGTATCTTCGGCGGTCGCGGTGAGGACAACCTCAACGGTGACTTTGGCGACGATGTGTTGCGCGGCGAAGGTGGTAACGACCGGCTGTTTGGCGGTGAAGGCAACGACATCCTCGATGGCGGCGCGGGCAACGACATCATCAACACCGGCACCGGCAATGACATCGTCGAGTTCCGCCTTGGTGGCGGCGGTGATTCGGTGACCGACTTTGAAAACGGCGCCGACAAGATCTCGTTGGCCTCGCTGCCCGGTGCTTCGGGTGCGCAGGACTGGACAGACCTCGTCAGCATCTCTGCAACACAGGATGGCACGGGCACGGTGATCTTCGCCGGCTCAGACTTCATGGTTCTCAATGGGGTGGATGTGAACACAATCGACGCCAACGATTTTATTCTCTGATTTCATCCGAGATAGTCAATTGCGAAAACGCCCGGCAATCCGCCGGGCGTTTTTCGTTTGCCAATGTATCATGATTGTGAAAGTCAAAACTTCGCCTTGCGTTGATGGCGGGCTTGGGCCTAGTCTCCAGCGAAGCTTTTGTTTGACGGGAGGAATATGAACAATGGTGTCAAAATTCATCAAAACTGTGTCTGCGGCTGCACTGGCAGCGGGCATGCTTGCGGGCGGCATTTCAGCTGTCTATGCGCAGGAAATCACACTGCGGGCGACAGCGAACTCCAACGAAAATGACGAAGATTATGACGGTCTCGTCGTCTTCAAGGACTATGTAGAAAAAGCCTCAAACGGTGCGATTGCTGTTGAATTGTTCATCGGTACGCAGCTCTGCTCAAAAGGCGATGAGTGCGCGCAAGGCGTCGCCGATGGCTCAATTGATATTTACATTTCAACATCGGGCGGCATTTCCAGCGCGTTTCCTTACGTGCAGGTTCTTGATCTGCCGTATCTGCTGAACGACGACCGCATTGCCGAAGAAGTGCTGACCGAAGGCGCCTTCACACGGGTTCTGCGCGACAAGATGCTTGCTGATTCCGGTGACAAAATCCGTCTGATGACCATCGGCAACACTGGCGGCTGGCGCAACTTTGTTAATACCGAGCGGCGCATTGCGTCACCGGCAGACATGGAAGGTTTGAAAATCCGTACAGTTGTCGCTGATCTGCCGCAAGAGCTGGTCAAGGCAATGGGCGCATCGCCGACCCCGATTCCTTGGCCTGAACTGTTTACATCACTGCAAACCGGTGTTGTCGAAGGTTCACAAAACGGCATCACCGATGTGATGGGCATGAAGTTCCCAGAAGCTGGCCTGAAATATATGACTTTGGACGGCCATTCCTATATGGGCGCGCTTTGGATCATGAACAATGACCGCTTCATGGGTATGGATGAAAATCTGCGCCGCGTGATCGTGGATGGTTTTGCCGCCCTGCAGCAGGCCACATTTGCGTCACCTAAGCGCAAGTCAATCCAAGCATATCAGGATTTCGCTGCCGCCGGTGGTGAAGTCTATGTGCCTTCTGCTGAAGAAAAAGCTGCTTTTGCAGCCGCTGCGGCGCCTGTTTACGATTGGTTCAAAGCCAATATTCGTGGCGGACCCGAAGCCTTTGAAGCCCTGACTGCAGCGGCTGCGGCGGCTGAAGAAACCATCAATGGCGGTGCCATGATGGACATGAAGTAAGCCATCCAAATCGATATGAAAAAGCCGCCGGTGAGAGATCATCGGCGGCTTTCTTGTTTCTGTCTCACGTTTAGCGGCCGCGTGTCGGCAATTTATCGACGCCCACGCCCACCGCGTCAAAGCCGCCATCGACGGCCAGCACATGCCCGGTGATAAAGCTCGCCTCATCGCTGGCTAAAAACCAGATGGCATTGGCCAATTCCCGCTCTTCTGCATGGCGCGGGATGGGCATGACATTATAGTAGGCTTGGCGCACGTCATCCGAATGCACCTTCTTGGCCATTTCCGTTTCCACCGGTCCCGGTGCAACGGCATTGACCCGAATTTTATGCTCACCAAGCTCCGCCGCATATTGCTTGGTCAGATGTGCAAGCGCCGCCTTTGACGTGCCATACGCCACCCGCATGGTCGATGCTCGCAGGCCGGAAATTGACGTGATGTTGACGATGGCGCCGCCATTGCCCGCAGCGATCATATGTTCGGCCACGGCCTGGGTCATCAAAAACGGCCCATCGAGATTGATGCTCATTACATGCCGCCACAGCGCGTAATCATGATCCATGGCCGGTGCGAAGTCGGCAACACCGGCATTGTTAACCAGTGCATCCACGCGGCCGAATGTGGCCAGTGTCTCAGCCACCGATGCCTCAACCTGTTCGGGCGAGGACACATCGGCGACGATGGCATGGGCGCGGTTGGTGCCCAAGGCACGGGTGCTCGCGCGCAGTTCGTCAGTGCGATTGTCGAGCAGGACGACGCGCCAGCCTTCCGCCAGAAAACGCTGTGCGGTCGCCAGCCCGATGCCCCGCGCAGCGCCGGTGATCAATGCCGTTTTGTCCGTTTCGGTCATTCGTCTTCTCTCTTTGTGCTATGGTCTGGTCAGCGGAACGGGTAGATCCACACTTTGTAGTCATTGACCAGTTCAATCGCTGCGTTGATTTCTTCGTCGGTCATCTTTTTGGCGATCTCTTCCTGGCTGACCGCCGCATCGGGATCGCCGCCAATCGCCGAAAGCGTGTACCACATATAGGCCCGCACCAGGTCCGGTGCAGGCAGGCCGCGACCCACTTCGTAATACCACCCGATCCCCGACTGGGCACCGGGATGGCCTTTGAGCGATGAGCGCAAATACCATTCAAAAGCGCGCCGGTCATCGCGCTCGACGCCCAAACCAAGCGCATACATCACACCGATCAGCTCTTCTGCGTCCGCATTGCCGGACCGCGCCAAAGGCCACAATGCCTCGCGGGCTTCAACAAACTGATTGTCTTCCATCAAATCGCGGGCGCGCTCCAACGCGGTGTTGGCGACAGCATGAGGTGCGGCCCACAGAAAAGTGACGATGATTGCGGCAATCAAGTGGGTTGTTTTCATCAAAAGGCTCCATACAGTATGCCAAAACTGCGCGGCGGCGGATGATTGTCAAGGGAGGACGCGATGATCAAGAACGTGTTGATCTGTATTATAGCATCGCTGGGCCTGACAACCATCGCGATGGCGGACACAAGCGCATTGCCTGCACCACTGACCGACGATCAATTCCAGTCCTTTGACACACAGCGCGCCGCGCTTGGACAGCTCTTGTTTTACGACAAAGCGCTGTCGGGCAACCGCAACATTGCGTGTGGCACCTGCCACAACCATGATCACGCCACCACGGACGGCCTATCGCTGGGCATCGGTGAGGGCGGGGTTGGGCTTGGCCCCAAACGCACCATTCCCACTGGCCGCGACCATCCTGACAAACGTGTGCCACGCAACGCCAACGCGCTGTTTAATCTGGGCCATGATGACTTTCGGGTGCTGTTTCACGATGGGCGTGCATCGATTGACGATCTTTATGGTAACGGCTTCAACACCCCCGCAGAGGAGTGGCTGCCGCAGGGGCTGACCTCGATCGCCGCCGCACAAGCCATGTTTCCGGTCACCTCACAGATTGAAATGGCCGGTGACGCCGAAGAAAACGATATTGCCGCATCACGGCGCGAGCGCATCGACCATGTGTGGCCGGTGATTGCCAAACGCATTTGGGCGATACCGGATTATGTCGCGATGTTTCGCGACACCTATGATGATGTTGATAGTGCGGGCGATATCACCATGGTGCACATTGCCAATGCGATCGGAGATTTCATCATCTCGGAATGGCGCAGCAATCAAAGCCCGTTTGACGCCTTTCTTGCCGGCAACACGCAAGCACTGAGCGATGTGCAAAAAGCGGGACTTGACCTGTTTTACGGCAAGGCGGGCTGCGCCACCTGCCACTCGGGTCCTTTGCTGACCGATCAAAAGTTCCATGCGCTGGCCCTGCCGCCGGTGGGCCCCGGTCGCACACGGATGTTTGACCCGATGCCGCGCGATGTCGGGCGTATGGGGGAAACCGACCTGCTGGAGGACGCTTACCGCTTCCGCACGCCAAGCCTGCGCAATGTCGCGGAAACCGGCCCTTGGGGTCACAATGGCAGCTACGCCACTTTGGAAGGCATCGTGCGGCATCATTTGAACCCGCTGGAAGCGCTTGCCAACTGGGACAGGAGCCAATTGGTCATGCCCGCTTCAGTGCGCTTTGCTCGGACGGACTTTGCCATTTGGGAAGACGCCAGAGAAATGGCGCGGCTGAAAGCCAATATCGATATCGAGCCGATGGCGCTGGACGATCGCGAAGTAGCGCAACTCGTGGCGTTTTTGCAGGCGCTGAACGATGATAAAGCGCTCGCCGGTCGATTGGGCAAGCCGAAAACCGTACCCAGCGGCTTGCCGGTCGAGTAAGCGGTTCTTTACCGCCTTTCAGCGTCCCCGATGAGCACGCTTGCGGGGCTGGGCGCAGCGCGCTATTGCGCGCTATTGTTTTGGGCTTCGATTTGCCCGGTCGCCTGGGGAGGCAAGCATGACATTGCGCTACGCAATCATTGGAAACGGCATGATGGGCTGCGAGCACATGCGCAACATCGCGCTCATTGACGATGCGATCGTGACCGGCTTTGCCGACCCGCTAGAGCATATGCGTAACACAGCGGCGCAAACCGCCACCAGCCTCGGCTTCGCGGATGCGCGCAGCTTCGTGGACTACCGCGACATGATCAGCGCAGACCTTGCCGATGTCTATGTGGTGGTGACCCCGAACGACACGCATTTCGATGTCATGCAAGATCTGTTTGCCACCCAGAAGCCGGTGCTTTTGGAAAAGCCGGTTGCCACCACCGTGGAGCAGGCCTGGAGCCTTGCGGCGCGTGACCAGGCGCGCGACGCGCCCACATGGGTCGCCATGGAATACCGCTATATGCCACCGGTGGCGCGCCTCATCCGCGAAGCCCATGCTGGCACCGCTGGCAATCTGAAAATGTTTTCGATCACCGAGCACCGCTTTCCGTTTCTGGTCAAAGCCAATGACTGGAACCGCTTTTCGGTGCGTACCGGCGGCACATTGGTTGAGAAATGCTGTCATTTCTTCGATCTGATGCGGCTGGTCACCCAAAGCGAACCAACGCGGATTTACGCGTCCGGCGCGCAGGATGTGAACCACCTGGATGAACGCTATGACGGGCGCGTGCCCGATATTCTCGACAATGCGATGGTCATAGTTGACTTTGAAAATGGTATGCGTGCATCGCTGGATTTGTGCATGTTTGCAGAAGGCAGCTGGTGGCAGGAGCACATCAGCGTGACCGGTGACGCGGGCAAGGTCGAAGCTTTTGTGCCGGGCCCTTCACGGTTTTGGCCAGGTGGCGCGGAGCGCGCCTCGGAAATTGTGATATCTTCGCGCGCCGACAAAGCGCCGGTGCGCGAGCAGGTACATGTCGATGAAGCCATTCTGGCTGCCGGTGATCACCATGGCAGCACGTTCTATCAGCACCAGAATTTCGCCCGCATCATTCGTGAGGGCGGAAAGCCAGAAGTCACTTTGCATGATGGCGCAATGGCTGTAGAGATGGGCGCAATGGCGCATAAATCGATTGAAACGGGCTTGCCGGTTCTTTTTTCGCGCCGATAGCGCAATTTTGAGGAACCACTAATGTTTATCACCTGCGGCGAAGCACTGTTTGACGTATTTGCAAATCAGGAAGCCGGTGGCGATCCGCTGGGCTTCAAAGCGCAAGGTGTCATCGGTGGGTCGCCGCTGAATGTCGCGCTTGGTCTGGTGCGCATGGGCAATGAAGCGGGCATGTTCACCCGTGTTTCCACCGATAGTCTGGGCGCCAAAATTAAGGCGTTCATGCGCCAAAACGGCATGTCTGAGCGCTATTGCATTGCGACAGGCAATCCGACGACCTTTGTTTTGGTCAATACGCGCTCTGACGGCCAGCCCGACTATTCCTTTTATTGCACGGGCACGGCGGATTGCTCGATGGAGATGGCCGACATTCCAGCAACACTGGATGACAATGTTTCGGTCATCCATCTGGGTTCGTTGACCACCGTTCTGGAACCGACCGCCAGCGTGCTGCGGGCCTTTGCGCGTCAACAGGCAGGCAAGCGCTTTATCACCTATGACCCCAATGTGCGCGCCATGGTGGAACCTGACGCCGAAAAATGGCGCAGCGTGGCCGACGAATTGATGGGCGTTGCCAATATGGTGAAAGCCAGCGACGAAGACCTTGAATTTCTCTACCCCGGCCAGGCGCTGGAAGCGTTTATCGAAAAGGGCCTGCTGGCGGGCGCTGACATTGTGGCGGTGACACGCGGTGCTGGCGGTGCAATTATCGGTTCGTCGGACGGTCGCCTCGCCCATATTGACGGCGTCAAAATCGATGTGATGGATACGGTCGGCGCGGGCGACACGTTTCAGGCAGCCAGCATTCACTATGTTGGCGCGCAAAATGCGTTGCAAAAGGGCAAAGCCTGCAGTGTCGACATTGCGGAGCTGGGCCGTTTTGCCACCCATGCTGCAGCGCTAACCTGTACACGGCGCGGCGCTGATCTGCCGAGCCTGGCAGAGATCAACGCCTTTATGGCATCACGGTAACGGGCCGTTTCGCTACACCTGAAATTGATTTAACAAGACGAAGGGGGACGGCGCCATGATTCTTATTCACCACACCATGTCCGCGCAATCGCGCTTTGTCCGCCTCGTGCTGGGCGAGTATGACAGCGCGCATGAACTGGCCGATGAGCGCCCGTGGGAACGCCGTAAGGAGTTTCTCGACGTCAATCCCGCAGGCACCCTGCCGGTACTGATCGCCGAAGCGGGTATGGCAATCGCCGGGCACTATCCAATCCTTGAATATCTCGACGAGACGCGCGGCATAATGATGCGTGAGAGACGGCTGATGCCTGAATACCCGCTGGACCGTGCGGAAGTGCGCCGGCTGATCGACTGGATGATGATCAAGCTGGACACGGACGTCGTCAAGCCGCTGGTGCGCGAGCGCGTGTTTAAGCTGGAAATGCCCGCCGAGCAGGGCGGCGGTGCGCCCGATTCGCGGGTCTTGCGCGCGGCACGCGCCAATATTCGCCAGCACATGGCCTACATTAACTGGCTGGCGGGCACCCGCAATTGGCTGGCCGGCAAGACACCGACACTGGCTGACTTTGCGGGCGCAGCTTCCCTGTCCGTGCTGGACTATTTGGGTGAGGTGGAATGGGCCGATGCACCGCACGCGCGCGACTGGTATGGGCGGGTGAAATCACGCCCCTCCTTCCGGCCCGTGCTGGCGGATAAATTGCGCGGCATGCCGCCGGGATCCCACTATACCGATCTGGACTTTTGACGCCGCCTCGCTGACAACAGGCCATGGCCAACACCATCGACAAAGCTGAAAAGGCAAAGCGCGCGCTGATTGACGACTTGCGCGGTGAGGGTTTTGACGCGGTAGCGGTCACGCCAGCTGCCGCACCACGCGATAGTCGCGAACGCCTGTCCGCCTTTGTAGAGGCCGGTCACCATGGCGCGATGGACTGGATTGCTGACACGCTGGAACGCCGCTGCGACCCCAAAACACTGTGGCCGGATGCGCAATCTATCGTCATGGTCGCCATGAATTACGGGCCGCAAAACAGCCGCCAATCACTCGATATGCTGGAGCAAAAGGAGCGCGGCACGATCTCGGTCTATGCGCAGCACCGCGATTACCATGACGTCATCAAAGGCAAGCTCAAACAAGCAGCCGGGCGTTTCGCCGCACGGTTTGGCGCGCAGGTAAAAGTGTT
>JBAUIL010000291.1:0-4660 GCA_049682915.1 Ahrensia sp.
AGCATCCATGTGCCGCGCAGCCCCAAGCAGATCGCTGACAGCGCGATTGCTGCTGCCAAGGCGGGCGCGGCAATTGTGCACTGCCATGTGCGCGACCCTGAAACGGGTGCGCCATCACGCGACAAAGCGCTCTATCGTGAATTGACCGAGCGGGTGCGCGAAGCGGATGTGGACGTCGTGCTTAACCTGACCGCAGGCATGGGCGGTGACATTGTGTTTGGCAGCGCGGATCGTCCGCTACCGCTCAATATGAGCCAAACCGATATGATCGGTGCGGAGGAGCGGGTGGCTCATATTGCGGAATGCCGGCCGGAAATTTGCACGCTGGATTGCGGCACCATGAATTTTGCCGAAGCCGATTATGTAATGACCAATACGCCGGGCATGCTGCGTGCCATGGGTGCGATGATGACCGAGATGGGCGTCAAACCGGAGATCGAAGCGTTTGACACCGGCCATCTCTGGTTGGCCAAGCAATTGGTGAGCGAAGGCATTCTGTCGTCACCGGCACTGGTGCAGCTGTGCATGGGGGTGCCATGGGGTGCGCCCAACGATCTCAACACGTTTATGGCGATGGTCAATGCGGTGCCGGATGATTGGACGTTTTCCGCGTTCTCGTTGGGCCGTGACCAGATGGCCTATGTGGCCGCAGCAATCCTAGCCGGTGGTCACGTGCGCGTCGGGCTGGAAGACAATCTGTTTCTCGACAAGGGTGTGCTGGCGACCAATGAGCAATTGGTGGCGCGGGCGCGCACGATCATCGAAAATATGGGTGGACACCTGATGAGCGCATCCGATGTGCGCGCGCAGTTGGGCTTGGAAAAGAGGGCGCCGTTGTGAAGGTAGCCATTATTGGTGGTGGCGTCATCGGCGGCGGCTGGGCGGCGCGGTTTTTGCTCAACGGGCACGATGTGTCGGTTTACGACCCGGCACCCGACAGTGCCGATGCGGTGCATCACGTGTTGGACAATGCGCGTGTTGCGTTGGACGCACTGTATGAGGGTGCGTTGCCGCGCGCGGGTGCACTGGCATTTTGTAAGTCGCTTGAAGAGGCCTGCGCCGGTGCGGCGTGGGTGCAGGAAAGTGTGCCCGAGCGGCTGGACCTGAAACACAGCGTGCTCGGCGCGATTGTTGATGTAGCGCCAGCCACCGCAATCATCGGTTCTTCGACGTCGGGTTTTACGCCAACCGCTCTGCACGAAAAGCTCAAAGACCCGTCGCGGGTGATCGTCGCGCATCCGTTTAATCCCGTCTATCTTTTGCCCTTGGTCGAGTTGGTGGGCGGTGATGCCACAGCCGATCAAACCCTTGAGAAAGCCAAAACCATGCTGACGACCATCGGCATGAAGCCGTTGGTGTTGCGCAAGGAGATTGACGCGCACATTGCCGACCGTTTGCTGGAAGCGGTGTGGCGCGAGTCGCTCTGGCTGGTGAAAGACGGTGTGGCGACGACAGAAGAAATCGATGATGCGATCCGCTACGGTTTCGGCCTGCGCTGGGCGCAGATGGGCCTTTTCGAGACCTATCGGATTGCCGGTGGCGAGGCGGGCATGGCGCATTTCCTCGCGCAGTTCGGCCCCGCGCTTCAATGGCCCTGGACCAAATTGATGGATGTGCCGGAACTCGATGACGCGCTGATTGCACGGATCTCCGAGCAGTCGGATGCGCAAGCCAAAGGCCGGTCGATTGCCGCGCTTGAAGCGCAGCGCGATGGCAATCTGGTGGCTATCCTGAAAGCCTTGGCCGCTCGCGATGAGGCGGCGGGTGCTTTGCTGAACGCTCATCGTCAAAGCTTGTCTTCTTAGGAATTCGATTTTCACGCGGGTGCGGGCAGGCCAAAAGTTTGACTTTGTTTTGCGTGCCGGGACCGCTAATCTCACACTAACATCTGGGAGGATCACATGGCATTGGAACTCGAAGGCGAAGAAGTTATTCCGGCCAACAAGCAAACGGTGTGGGAAGCGTTAAACGATCCTGAGATGCTGCAGGCCTGTATTCCCGGCTGCGAAAGCCTGGAAAAGGAAGACGACACGCACCTCAATGCGGTGGTGTCGCTGAAAATCGGGCCGGTGAAAGCCAAGTTTAAGGGCGCGGTGGAGTTGCAAAACCTCAATCCACCCCACAGCTACACCATTTCGGGCGAAGGTTCGGGCGGCATTGCGGGCTTTGCCAAGGGCGGCGCGGATGTAACGCTTGAGGAGACAGGGCCGAACGAGACCACGCTGCGCTATGTCGCCAAGGCTGATGTTGGCGGAAAGATCGCCCAGCTTGGCAGCCGGTTGATCAAATCGACCTCCAACAAGCTGGCAAAGCAGTTTTTCTCCAACCTCAATGAGCGGATCACAGCGCAGAGCGAAGCGCCTGCTGCATAATGACACTGATCCGTGTACCGGTGAGCCTTGGCATTGGCGCTGGGGTAGCATATCTGCGTAGGGCATTTGGCCAAACGAGGTGAACCGTGTCCGACTTAAAAGCCGCTATCATTGAGCAACTCAAGCGTGTCAAAGGGCCGGACCTGACGTCCAATCTGGTCGATCTTGGCTTGGTCTCCGACATTGTTGTCACCGGTTCGAAAGCGTTCTTTTCGATCACCGTGCCGAGCGCCCGTGCGCAAGAGCTGGAACCCTTGCGGGAAGCGGCGGAAAAGGCCGCCTTGCGTGTCGATGGTTTGGACAGAGCGATGGTGGTGCTGACGGCTGACAAAAAGCCCGGTGAGGCCCCCGCTGTTGCGCCCACGCCGCGCGCGCAATCCAAGGCCGCTCCTGCTGCCAAAGGCGCGCCCGGCAAGCCGGCGGGCATTCCCGGCATTGATGCGATTATCGCGGTTGCTTCAGGCAAGGGGGGCGTCGGTAAATCCACCACGTCAGTCAACCTGGCGCTTGGGCTGCAAGCGATGGGATTGAAGGTCGGCATACTCGACGCCGATATTTACGGGCCATCCATGCCGCGCTTGCTGGGTATTTCCGGCAGGCCGGAAGCGATTGATGGGCGTATCCTAAAGCCGATGGAAAATTATGGCCTCAAGGTCATGTCGATCGGCTTTTTAGTGGAAGAAGACACGCCGATGATCTGGCGCGGACCGATGGTGATGTCGGCGCTGAACCAGATGCTGAAAGAGGTCGCTTGGGGTGAGCTCGACGTGCTGGTCGTCGATATGCCGCCGGGCACCGGTGACGCGCAATTGTCGATGGCGCAAAACGTGCCGCTTGCTGGCGCGGTGATCGTGTCGACACCTCAGGATCTGGCGCTGATTGACGCGCGCAAGGGCCTAAACATGTTCAATCAGGTGAAGGTTCCGTTGCTCGGCCTGATTGAGAATATGAGCTATTTCACCTGTTCGAAATGCGGTGAGCGCCACGACATTTTCGGCCATGGTGGTGCGAGAGCGGAGGCGGGCCGCATCAATGTGCCTTTCCTCGGCGAAGTTCCTTTGGAAATGACGATCCGCGAAAACTCGGATTCGGGAACACCGGTGACCGTGTCCGCGCCCGATGGTCCGCATGCGGAGATCTACCGCGAGATGGCGCGCAAGGTTTATGCGCGCATCGGCGAGGAACGCGCTGCCAAGCAAGCGCCGAAGATCGTGTTTGAATGACTGCGCTGTCATCACCGGGTGGGCTGCGCCATTTGTTTCATCTGCCAGAGGGGATTGTCTATCTGGACGGTAACTCGCTTGGCCCGTTGCCGGTTTTCGCGCCGGATGCCACGCAGGCAATGCTGCGCGACCAATGGGGCGACATGCTGATCGGCGGCTGGAATAAAGCTGGCTGGATGGATATGCCGGGCGCGCTGGGTGACCGCTTGGCCCCCTTGATCGGCGCGCCTGCGGGTACTGTTGTGTTGGGTGATACACTTTCGATCAAGGTTTATCAGGCGCTGGCAGCGGCGCTTGCCATGCGGCCGGACCGCAAAATTGTCCTGTCGGATACCGGTAATTTCCCGACCGATCTCTATATGGCTCAGGGGCTTATGGACCAACTGGACCACGGCCATGCGCTGAAAACAGTCGCACCGGCGGATGTGCTTGATGCCATCGACGCGTCCGTCGCCGTCGTCATGTTGACCCATGTTGATTACCGCACAGGCCGGATGCACGACATGCAGGCAATCACCGCGGCGGCCCACGAAGCAGGCGCGGTTGTGGTCTGGGATCTGGCGCATTCTGCCGGCGCGGTTGCGCTTGATCTTGCCGGTTGTCGGGCGGAATTTGCTATCGGTTGCACCTATAAATATCTCAATGGTGGGCCGGGTGCGCCGGCGTTTATTTATGTGCGCGAGGATCTGCATGAGACAATCGAACCCGCACTTGCGGGTTGGCTCGGCCACAAAGCACCTTTTGCGTTTGATTTGGACTATGCGCCCGGCCAAGGCATTGCGCGCATGCGCGTCGGCACGCCGCCTGTCATTCAAATGACGGCGCTTTCTTCCGCGCTGGATGCGTGGGAAGGTGTTTCGCTGGGAGATATGCGCGCGCATTCCATCGCGCTGAGTGAGGCGTTCATCCACGGTGTGGAAGCGCTCGGCAGTGATGCTAGGCTTGCCAGTCCGCGCGATCCCGCGCTGCGTGGATCGCATGTGTCGTTTCATCATCCGCAGGGCTATGCGGTTATGCAGGCCTTGATCGCGCAGGGCGTGGTTGGTGATTTCCGCGCGCCGGACA
>JBAUIL010000292.1:0-6010 GCA_049682915.1 Ahrensia sp.
GCACGCTCGACAAGATGGAGGCTATACCCGGCTATACGACGCAACCCGACAATGCGCTTTTCCGAAAGGTTACAGCTGAAGTGGGCTGCGCGATTATCGGCCAGACGGCCAATCTGGCACCGGCGGATAAACGGTTTTATGGCGTGCGCGATGTCACCGCCACCGTTGAGAACGTGTCGCTGATTACCGCGTCGATCCTGTCAAAAAAGCTCGCCGCCGGGCTGGGTTCGCTGGTGCTGGATGTAAAATGTGGCAATGGCGCTTTCATGGACAATGTGGACGATGCGGCGCGCCTTGCGCAAAGCCTGGTCGACGTTGCCAATGGCGCGGGCACCACCACCACGGCCATTATCACCGATATGAGCCAACCATTGGCCAGTGCTGCGGGCAATGCGGTAGAGGTCGTCAATGCGGTGCGCTTTCTGACCGGTGAGGCGCGCGACGCGCGGCTGCTGGCGGTCACGGTCGCATTGGTCGCCGATATGCTGGTGTCGGCAGGCATTGCCGCTGATAGTGCACACGGTGAAACAATGGCGCGTGCAACACTCGATGATGGCCGTGCGGCAGAGCTGTTTGGCAAGATGGTTGACGGGCTTGGCGGCCCCGCTGATTTTGTCGACCGGTACGCACAGCACCTGCCAGCGGCACCTCTGATTGTGCCAATCCTTGCACCGGCTGATGGTTACGTGTCAGCCATCAATACGCGCGGGATTGGTCTTGCGGTGGTCGAGATGGGCGGTGGACGCCGCAGCGCCGAGGACACGGTGGACCCGGCGGTGGGCCTGACAGATTTGTTGCCGATTGGCGCGCGGGTTGAGGCCGGTCAGCCGATTGCGATGGCCCACGTGCGCGATGATGCGCTGGCCGCGCGCGCCGCTCAAGCGGTGCTGGCAGCCTATCAGATCACCGATGAAAAGCCGGTCGATATACCGCTGATCATCCGCAGGATCAGCCCTTAGACTTCGTCTTTGCCGGGTGTGATGCCGTAGCGCGCGACCAGTTTCCAGATATGGGCAGGCACCATGTTTTTGATGGCACCGGGGCGTTTGCGGCGCAGGTGCAACACGCTTTCAATTGCTTTCATTTCCACGCGGGTGCGCGCAAATTCCAGCCCGCGCGGGCCGGTACGCGGTTGCAACCACGCGACGATAGGTCGAACCCAGTCGGGCATTTTGCGCAGCGGCAAACCACCTGCCGCACGCTCAACATTGGACAGAAAACCTTTCACCGCAGCCTCACGCTTGCCTTTGGAGCCGGGTGGGGCCAACCGGATGTCGTCGCCCATCAGGTCCAGCATCGCCTGGCCGTTGGCATTGCGCACGATCACCCATTGCTCGCCCTCACCGCCCATATAGCCGACCGTGATGTCGGCCAGCGTGTTGGTGTAATCCACGCAGGTCTGGCAGGTGATGGGGAAAAAGTCCGGCGACAAGTCCGACAGCGGCAGCTTCAGAAACGGGATGAACCGCTTGCGCCCATCGGTGTAACGCAGCTCGACGCGGTAGTCGGCACGAAACTCAAGGTAGGTGATCGTCTCGGGCGCATCGTCAATCACATCCAAAAAGTGATGGAAGTTCTCGGTTGTCGTGTTGTCAGAACACGGCGTGCCGATGAGGTAAAGTTTTTCCAGCCCCAGCGTGGCTTCCAATTGGCGCAGCGCATAGCTTTGGCATGGCAAAGCGATGACAGCGAGGCGGGTATAGCCCGCGGCAATGGCCGGTTCCAACAGGCTTAGAAGCGGTGCAAAACCCATCCGCATGCCGCGGCAGGCCGCCAGATCATCCGGGTCGGTCACCAAGGTGGGTACAGGCTTCCACTTGTCGTCGCTTGCGGGTTTCATCGTCAGCACCGCATCCACATGGCCGCCACGCAGCAATCGTTCGGCAAGGCCGGTGGTAATGCCCGTCCATTGCGCGCCGTCCGCCGGTGTTTTCATCGAGGCACGCCACATGGCCTGGGTGACGCCGAAAAACATCTCGTCATTGGCGTCTTCGCGCTGCCGTCCGTGGATGCGCTGTTCAGCGCGCGCATAGTCCGGCGCAATAAATTGACAGGCAGTCGCGCAGGCTTTGGGATTGGCCATGCGCGATACGCCGCAATCAGTGCACAGCGCCCGGTGAGGGGCGGGTTTCAAGTTGGGTGTCAACATGGCTTGACGCTACAGGCGACAAGCTCATTTGACCATATGTCAGGCGGCCGTTTTGACAAAAAACCAAACAGCAACCGCTGCCAGGAGTAGCGCCAACACACGACGGACGAATTGCTCACGGGCAGGATTAGTCAGCAAAGCCTGCGCGCTGCCTGCCAACACCACGATGGCGGCGTGAATGACGGTGGCAACGCCGACATAGACAGCAGTCAGTATGATCGTCTGCCCCAACACATCGTTTGCGTCGTCTAGAAAAGTCGGCAGCACCGCCACATAAAAAACCGCGGCCTTGGGGTTGAGTATATTGGTCAAAAATCCGCGCGCGAAATATTGGCCCATGTTTGGCTGTGTTGCTCCGGGCTCCTCAGGTGTGGCGCGCCATGCATCCCAAGCCAGATAAAGCAGAAAGATAAAGCCCGCCCAGCGCAAACCCTCATAGAGCAGCGCGGATGACTGGATAAGGACCGACACGCCCAGTGCGCCCGCGACTCCAATCGTCGCCAGGCCGATAGCAACACCGGCAACCGTGGCAAAGCCCTGCAAGCGCCCGCGTGACGCGGCGACAATGGCCAAATAGGTCATGTTTGGCCCCGGCGTCAGCTCAATCAGAAATGAGGTGAGCGCAAAGGTCCAGATCGCTGTCGGCACAATGTTGAAAAATTCCATGGGGAAGTCGGCTCCGGTCAAGAGCCGACTTTACGCCCCATCTGCCGTGCTGCCAATCACTCGGTCCTGACCCTCGGGGCTTAGCGGCCAAGCATGCTATGACCCCGTAGTTTTTCCAGCTCACGCGCAGCGTTCACATGCAATGGTTGCTTTGAGAGATAGTCAACATCACCGCGGTGTACGCCCATATCGTTCAATACCCAGTCTTCTTTTCCGACCAGCGTGTTGAAGGCTTGGCGGTCTTCCCATTGTTGGGTGATGATGGCGCGCTGCGCTCGCCGGGCCACCCACCAGTCTGCCAGCAATTGTGCGGCGGCGGTAAGCAGTGCCGCCGCACGGCCCTGTTCGAAGCGTTCTGAATAATCCAAATGTGCCATCGTTTTGATCCTTGGTTTGAGGTGATGACTGGACAATCCCACGTCAGTATGGTTCAATCAAACGAACAAATATGATCTAATGTTCAAATTATTTGATGATTGGAAAACTGATGAATGCGCCCCATGCCCCATTGACTGCCGTTGCCATGCAGTCGGTCGATCTTGATTTGTTGCGCACATTTTTGGCCATCGCCGAAACGGGCAGTTTTTCGAAAGCGGCGGAGAAAGTGTTCCGCACGCCATCGGCGGTTTCCATGCAAGTCAAAAAGCTGGAGGAGACATTGGGCCGTGCGGTGCTGGTACGCGATTCGCGTTCGGTTTCGCTAACGACTGAAGGTGAGATGTTGCTGGGCTATGCGCGGCGCATGATTGCGCTGTCCAATGAGATGATGGCGCGGTTTATCACGCCCGACATGGAAGGCACGGTGTGCCTTGGTGCGCCGGACGATTATGGCGCGCGCATCATGCCGGACGTGTTGAAGCGCTTTGCCCAAAGCCATCCCAATGTTCAGGTCAATGTAATCATCGAGACGTCCGAGCAATTGCATGAACGTTTCAAAAATGGCGGCCTTGATGTGATGGTCTACACGGCACAAACCGACATGGCCGATCCGCAAGCCCATGTGCTTTTGGATGAGCCATTGGTGTGGGCGGGTGTCAAAGGTGGGTGTGCCCACACCCGCGAGCCTCTTCCGCTGTCGATGTGGGAAGAGGGCTGCGCCTGGCGCAATAAGGCTGTCAAAGCTTTGGATGATCAGAACCGGTCTTACCGCATCGCCTATATGACGGCGCACACCATGGCGCAGCGCGCCGCCATCATATCAGATCTGGCTGTCGCACCTTTTCCGCAGTCCTTTATTGAAGACCCTTTGGTGGCCTTGGATGAACGTCACGGTCTGCCGCCGCTGGACAACTACCAGATCCGCTTGCGCCTGAAAGATAATCCCGGCTGCTGCAGCCAGGCGGTGGCCGACCATGTGATTGCGTGCTTTGAGGAAGGGCTGGCAAGCGCGTCAGCGTCTAGCCACCATTGACCAGCTGCAAGATCAGCCCGTGCACATGGCCACCCGTGCTCATTTCAACCCGGTCAAATTCGGCGCTTTGTTTGGAATAATCCTCAAAAGCGGCTTTGACATTTTCCAGCACGCGGGCGCGAATTTTCTGGCAATTGGCATCATTGTCGGTGCGCAAGCCCACCGTGTCGGCAATAATCCGGTCGGTCATTTGGCGCAGCAGCACACCATGAAAGTGCTCGTGCTCCACCATACCGTCAGAAAATGTTTCCCAGTTTTTTGCGGTTGTGCCAGCCAATTGTTCAGCCGGTTTGGGCAGCGTGTAGGTGATCGATAAAAACGGTAGTGCCGACACCAGTTCACACCCGCCATTGCGCGGCTGGTAGTCGCGCCGCCATTTCAAATCCCAACTCGTATACGCAATCGCCCGCACGCCCACCGAAGGCTCCGGCCCGCGCTCCCCGATAGAGGCATACAGCGCCGACCCTGATGTGCCGGTGATGGTGTAGTGCTTGGTGGTCTCGGTGGGTTGCCACGCGGCGGCTTGGGCGGCACCAATTGCAAAAACAACAAAGCAGGGCGCGCGAAAAATCAATGTGCCTCATCCCAATTATCAGCCGCGTTGGCGTCCACCGCCAGTGGCACGCTCATATCGATGGCGGGCATGGCGGCGTTTTCCATGGTTTGTTTCACAACCGTTATGGTTTTATCGACCTCTTCGTCGGGCACTTCAAAGATCAGTTCATCATGCACTTGCAGCAGCATTTTGGCGTTCAGCTTGGCGTCATTCAACGCTGCCTCCATGCGCACCATGGCGCGGCGGATCACATCGGCGGCGCTGCCCTGAATGGGCGCATTGATGGCGGCGCGTTCGTTGAAGGCGCGCACCTGCTGGTTGGATGATTTGATGTCAGGATAGTGCACCCGCCGCCCGAAAATCGTTTCGACGTAACCATGCTCGCGGGCGAAAGCCTTGGTGTCGTCCATATAGGTCTTGATACCGGGAAAGCGCTCGAAATACATCTTGATGTAGTCGCTCGCTTCGCCGCGTTCGATGCCCAGCTGGTTGGCCAAGCCAAACGCCGAAATGCCGTAGATAATGCCGAAATTGATTGCCTTTGCGCGGCGGCGCACATCGGACGCCATGCCTTCCACCGGCACACCAAACATCTCTGACGCGGTCATGGCGTGGATGTCGATGCCATCGGCAAAGGCCTGCTTGAGCTGCGGAATATCGGCGACATGGGCGAGCACGCGCAGTTCAATCTGGCTGTAATCTGCTGACACCAATTTATGGTTGGGCGCGGCAATAAAGGCGGTGCGGATGCGCCGTCCCTCCGCCGTGCGGATCGGGATGTTTTGCAAATTGGGGTCTGATGAGGACAGCCTGCCGGTGGTTGTGGCGGCCAGTGAATAGGATGTGTGGACGCGCTTTGTATGTGGGTTGATAAAACCCGGCAACGCGTCGGTGTAGGTGGATTTGAGTTTGCTCAGCTGACGCCAATCAACAATCTTGCGCGGCAACTCATGGCCTTCCGCCGCAAGATCTTCCAGTTGCTGGGCGCCGGTGGCCCATTGGCCGCTTTTGGTTTTCTTGCCGCCGGGCAGGCCCATCTTATCAAACAGGATTTCTCCTAATTGCTTGGGTGAGCCCACATTGAAATTCTCGCCTGCCACTTCATAAATTTCCGCCTCGATGGCGGCGGCTTTTTGCGCAAACTCTCCCGACAGGCGGCTTAATATTTGCCGGTCCACCGATATGCCGCGCGCCTCCATGCGCGCCAGCACATCCACCAGGGGCCGCT
>JBAUIL010000293.1:0-2409 GCA_049682915.1 Ahrensia sp.
GCCCGGCAGGCGCGAAATCGCAAACCGCGCCCACGCCATTTGCTGAAACGCCCACAGCTGATTGGCCAGCGTTTCAAACTTGAACAATGTCAGCGTTACAGTTTGCATGCTATCTCGCGTTTCTACTGACTACCCTCTCCCGCAGGCGGGCGAGGGAGACGCCTTTCCTTCTCCCGCTTAGCGGGAGAAGGTGGCTGAGCGAAGCGAAGTCGGATGAGGGTAAGTGTCACCCGCTCCCCTAAGCCACCTGCCGTGCCAACGCACACTGGCTCCACAAATCGCAAAGACTGCCTGCCAGGTGCTCGATGTCCGCATCAGTGTGCAACGGCGTCGGTGTGATGCGCAGGCGCTCGGTGCCGACGGGGACTGTCGGATAGTTGATCGGCTGCACGTAGATGCCGTAATTATCCAGCAGAATGTCGGAGATCCATTTGCACTTTTGCGCATTGCCCACCATCACCGGTACAATGTGGCTGGGGTTGGCCATGTGCGGAATGCCACGGCGTTCCAGTGCGGCACGAACCTTGGCCACCGCAGCCTGATGATCACGGCGCTTTTGCTGGTCTTGCTTTAGGTGTGCGATTGATGCCGCAGCACCCGCCGCAATCGCCGGTGGTAGGGCTGTCGAGAAAATGAAGCCGGAGGCGAACGAGCGGACAAAATCCACAAGGTCCTTACTGCCCGTAATGTAGCCGCCCATGCAGCCAAACGCTTTGCCCAGCGTGCCTTCGATCACGTCGATCCGGTGCATCAGGCCTTCACGCTCGGCCACACCGCCACCGCGCGGGCCGTACATGCCGACAGCGTGCACTTCATCGATATAGGTGAATGCATTGAACGCGTCGGCCACATCGCAGATCGCTTCAATCGGCGCGATGTCGCCATCCATCGAGTACACACTTTCAAACGCCACCAGCTTCGGCGCGTTCGGATCGTCCGCCGCCATCAGGCGTGCCAGATCTTTGGGATCATTGTGCTTGAAGATGCGCTTTTCGCAGCGGCTATGGCGAATGCCCTCGATCATCGAAGCGTGGTTGAGCGCGTCGGTGTAGCAAATAATGCCGGGGATTTTTGACAGCAGCGTGCCCAACGCCGCCCAGTTGGACACATAGCCCGAGGTGAAGATCAGCGCCGCTTCCTTGCCGTGCAGGTCAGCGAGTTCGTTCTCCAGCAGCACATGGTGGTGGTTGGTGCCGGAGATGTTGCGCGTGCCGCCTGCGCCGGTGCCACATTCATCAATGGTGCGGTGCATCGCATCGACCACCTTATCGTGCTGGCCCATGCCGAGATAATCGTTCGAGCACCACACGGTCACATCATGCGTAGAACCATCCGCGCGGTAGCGCTTGGCCTTCGGAAACGCGCCCTTCTGGCGCTCCAAATCCGCAAAAACACGGTAATTGCCAGCCTCATGCAGACCTGCAAGCTGTGTTTTAAAGAAGTTTTGAATATCCATGACGGATCCCCCTATATCGACGCTCACGCTCCCTGGCGCGCGGTACTCTTTTTCATTGTTGGTTCTGGTTTAGATGACGCCATCACACGGTCGGTGATGGTGCTGGTTGAAATCGTTTTGCGCTTGGGCACGAGCATCGGCCACAAATCCGCGTCACGGATCGGCATGACGAGAAACAGGTGTTCAATGATGCCAAGCGTCGCGAATGTAGCGAGTATCGTCCACGACACGGTGTGCGCCTGGCTGACCGAAAGATTGGCATGGAACACACAGGTCAGCGTGATCAGCACCGCGACGCACAGCGAAGAGACAAAAATCGGGCTGACGCGATCAGTGCGGAAATAGCTCTTGAGATAATCAAGCCGCACAGGCAGCAGGTCACTGACCGCATTGGGCGCGCCAAGAAAAATGTTGAGTTTTGTGCTGACCCGCATGACCCACAACAGCACAAACGACCACATCGCTGTCTGGTTGGGCGCATCACGCAGCAGCCAAATCAGGCCGATCATGGTGGCAAACAACAGCAGCTCATGGTCACGCACCGCGGCAAACGCAGCCGCAAAACGCGCCCGGCCTTCCACATGAGCGGGCAATGCCGTGCGCCGTGGCCCGGTGATGATGCCGAGCAGAAACGACACCTCATGCCATGCCCACACCACGATGGCGCTGGCGAAGGCCACATAAACTCCGCCAACAGAGACAATCTGTGCCGAAAGCGTGATGGCCCACAGCGCTGCCATGGCCGCACCCGTCATCAGCCCCATCGTCAAAGCACCGCGACCGGAGCCGCGCCGCGCCAAAATAATCACCACCCCGGTGGCAAACCACCAGGACAGGATAGAAATGACAATAGCAGCGATGGGTGATGACATGATGAGACTACAACTGCCTTACCAAACCGGCTGCAAACGGCTTGTTTCGGGAATGGCGTTGGCTTTTGTTGGCAAGGCGTA
>JBAUIL010000294.1:0-3811 GCA_049682915.1 Ahrensia sp.
ATCGTTTTTCTCGGAATGAGCCAAACGCTTGTAGTGGTTGTGGACGGCAACAGCCAAAATGCGCTTCGCATAGCGCTGGCCAATCACGTAGTCGTCGAGCACATTTTGAATTTCAAGCGGTGTTGGAACGCCATCTTTGGCCTTCGCTACAGAGCTTTTGTTTTCTTCACGGATAATATCCATGCACAGCTCAACGCATTCATCACAGATGAACACGGTCGGGCCCGCAATCAGTTTGCGCACTTCGTGCTGGCTTTTGCCGCAAAATGAGCAGTAAAGCGTGTTTTTGACGTCACCGCCGGAACCGCTGTTTCCTACTTTGCTCATCATTTTTCCTTTCTTGACCCGGTGGAAAACCACCGGTGGCTCTATCCGTAACGCAATACAAGGCCGGAATCTGCTTCCAAAACCATAGGCACTCTGGCGCTTGAGGCAAGCATTAGGCCTGCAATGACACCAAATCACCCACTATCACCGTGCCACGGTAACGCTTTGGCCCTCAACAGTATCTTAACAGCAACACCTTTGCCTATGGGTAAAGGTGAATTGTGATTGTGATACGTATGCGAAAAGAAGCCGGTTTATTCGTCGTTGCTTTCACGCGATGAGATAACCTTGTCGATCAAGCCGAATTCTTTCGCCTCGTCCGACGACATGAAATTGTCGCGCTCTAGCGCGGCATGGATCGTGTCGTAGTCGTTGCCGGTATGCTTGACATAGATATCGTTGAGGCGACGCTTCAGCTTTTCGGTAAACTGCGCATGGATCATGATATCGGTGGCCTGCCCCTGATAACCGCCTGAAGGCTGGTGAACCATGATATTGGCGTTGGGCAAAGCAAAGCGCATGTCTTTTGCGCCGGCGCACAACAATAGCGACCCCATGGAGGCCGCCTGCCCGGTGCACAGCGTTGACACGGGCGGCTTGATAAACTGCATGGTATCGTAAATCGCCATGCCCGATGTCACAACGCCGCCGGGCGAATTAATATACATCGCGATTTCTTTTTTCGGATTTTCCGCTTCCAAGAACAGAAGCTGCGCGCAAACGAGCGATGCCATGCCGTCTTCAATCGGGCCGGTGATGAAAATAATTCGCTCTTTGAGCAAACGCGAGAAAATGTCGTAGGCGCGCTCGCCGCGGTTTGTCTGCTCGACAACCATCGGCACGAGGTTCATTGCGGTTTCAAACGGATAGCTCATTTAGGTCTCTCAACTGTGAGTGCCGCCTGGTGCGCGTTCAGCAATCAGGCAGGCTTATGGAAGGATTCGTCTTGTACTGACACACAAGATAGGGTGCGCTATCGTGGTTTCGCAACCCGTAGTAAAAAAATGCTTGATGGATGCACTTGCAGCCCTCAAAACGCTGCGATGACAGCCAACTTTTCGCCCCTCATTGATTGCGACACCAAAGCTCACACCTTTGTTCAAGACCCTTATGCGACCTATCGGCGCTGGCACGCTGAAAGCCCGGCATTTTACTGGCAGCAATATGATCATTGGTGCTTTGCAGGCTATGACGCCGTCAATGGCTTGCTGCGCGACAAGCGTTTCGGTCGGCAAATTCTGCACATTACGGATCGCCAAACCCTCGGCTGGCCCGATAGGCCTGCGCATCTGGCAGAGTTCGACGCGATAGAGCGGCACTCGCTGTTGGAACTTGAGCCGCCAAACCACACCAAGCTGCGACGCTTGATCACCAAAGCTTTCGTGTCGCGGCAAGTGGAAACACTGCGCCCACAAATCCGCAAAACGTGCCATGACGCAATCGACCGGTTTGCAGAGAGTGGCTCGGTAGAACTGCTACGGTCTTATGCGATGGCTGTGCCACTGACGACGATTTGCAACCTGTTAGGGGTTGAACTGTCTGCGGGACCGCAATTGCTTGCCTGGTCGCATGCAATTGTCAAAATGTATGTGCTGGCCCCGCCCCTGGAAACCCAAATCGCCGCCAACAAAGCAGCAGCGGAATTTGCGGCGTTTTTGACCGAGCAAATCGACATCAAACGCACGTCGCCCGGTGACGATCTATTGTCCGCGCTCATTGCGGTTGAAAACCAGGGCGACACGCTCAGCGTTGATGAGCTGATTTCAACAACCGTGGTTCTGCTGAATGCCGGACACGAGGCGACAGTGCATCAATTCGGCAACGCGATGCGCATATTTTTGACCCTTAATCTGGACGCGCCATCGCTCTTGGGATCGCCGGAAGCCTGTGCTGCTACGGTTGAGGAATTGATACGCTACGACGCGCCGCTGCATATGTTCACTCGCTATGCCCTATCGGACATGACATTGCAGATCGAAGGCCTGTCCATCGAGCTAAAACTTGGCGATAAGATTGGCCTGTTACTGGGGGCCGCAAACAGAGATCCGCGCACATTCGACAGCCCGGATGAATTTCTTCCGCACCGCGACGATCAAAACAATATCTCATTTGGGGCGGGTATTCATTTCTGCATCGGTGCGCCACTGGCACGCATAGAATTGCAGGAAATGTTGTCGGTTCTGTTCGAGCGCCTGCCGACAATCAAGCTGTCAACCGAGCCGCGCTTTGCCGATATCTATCACTTTCACGGGTTGGAACGCCTTGATGTGATGTGGTGAGTGCTATTCAGCAGGCAAAGTTGACGGACTGCGCATGATGCGTGCCCGCAAAGCCAACACAGCATCGGCGATGATGTTGACCAGCGGCATGAATACGCGCTGCAACAGTTTGCGCATTGGCGTTTCACCGAAGACATGGATAGCCCAAGCAACGATGATTGCGGCAAACGCGGTGAACAACACCATCGGAAGCGTCGGGAACACGCCGTCAAAGTGGCGGAACAGCGCATAACCGATTTCCTGGTGCACCAGATAAAGCGGATAGGAAATACCACCCAGCAGCATCAGCGTTTTTTGGCCGCGCTGCAATTGGGGTGCGAAAACACCCGCACCGACCAGCGCAATGATAAAGAGGGAAAACGCTTGCGCATTCGCGAAGGTTAGCGGCGGCGGCGGATTGACCAAAAATGACTGCTGGCCGGCCACATATAATCCGTTGCCAAGCAAGAATATTGAGACGCCGATCAACAGTACTGCCGGGATCGACAGGCCATGCCGGCGGATGTGCCAGAACATCAAACCTGCAACAAATGATCCCGAGTACTCTGTGATGAACAGGCGCAGGAACGGGCCATACTCCAGCACATATTGATTGAGCGCGGTTATGGCCAACCAGACAGCGCAAACAGCAATCATGCGGCTGTGGAAAATGCCGACCAAAAGCAGGATGGCCACCCAACCGTAGAAGATAAACTCATAAACAAGCGTCCAATAGACGCCATCGACAAAACCGAAGCCGAAAAACTGCGGCACAAGTGTCAAGTTAGCGACCCATTGAGCAAAAGAGATGCCGTGCGGCGTGCCAAGCATGGCTGTGATGATGGCTGTGAGCGTCATTGAAATCCAGAAGCCCGGCATAAGTCGCAGCACGCGATTGGCACCAAAGCGGATTGCGTCCGTATTGGCACTGACATGGGCAATCAAAAAGCCTGAAAGGCAAAAGAAGATGGGAACACCAAGGTAGCCATACCGCAGAAATGGGAATATCGCGCCTTCCGGCACCCCGTAGCCAACCATTTCCCAAGCGGGGCCAATATGGCCGTAATGCGTTGCCACGACCCAAAGCGCTGCAAGAAAGCGCAACACATCCAGATTGCTTAGATAATCGCGTTTCGCTTGCATGGTCGTTCCCTTCAAATAACCCCTCTTCAATAGTGCGGACGAGTTAAAATCGCGTTTAGCGGCTAGGCCACTGACGCTTTCGG
>JBAUIL010000295.1:0-12579 GCA_049682915.1 Ahrensia sp.
AGCCGCGCGATGGCTTTGACGACGTCGGTGGACTTGTCCATGACGATGACAGCTGCCGTGCCGAGGCCGGATTTCAGCGCTTTAAGCGAGTCAAAATCCATCGGGCAATCGATGATGTCTTCGGCTGGCACCAGCGGCACAGACGAGCCGCCGGGGATGACGCACATAAGATTATCCCATCCACCACGGATGCCGCCGCAATGGCGCTCGATCAGCTCACGGAACGGAATCGACATTTCTTCTTCCACGGTGCACGGATTGTTGACGTGGCCGGAGATACAGAAAAGTTTCGTGCCGGTGTTGTTTTCCTTGCCGAGACCGGCGAACCAGCCGCCGCCACGGCGCAAAATGGTTGGTGCCACGGCAATGGACTCGACGTTGTTGACCGTTGTCGGACAGCCATACAAGCCGACATTGGCCGGAAACGGCGGCTTGAGGCGCGGCTGACCTTTCTTGCCTTCCAGGCTTTCAATCAGCGCGGTTTCCTCACCGCAGATGTAAGCGCCGGCACCGTGATGGACGTAAACATCAATGTCCCAGCCGCATTTGTTGTTCTTGCCGAGAAGGCCCGCTTCGTAGCACTCGTCAATCGCCGCTTGCAGTGCATAGCGCTCGCGGATGTATTCGCCGCGGATATAGATGTATGCTGCATGCGCACCCATGGCGAAGCTGGCAATCACGCAGCCTTCAATAAGGGTGTGCGGATCGTGCCGCATAATATCACGGTCTTTACAGGTGCCCGGCTCGGATTCGTCGGCATTGACCACAAGGTAACGCGGGCGGCCATCGTCGGCTTTGGGCATAAATGACCATTTCAGACCAGTCGGAAAGCCAGCGCCGCCGCGACCGCGCAAGCCGGACGCTTTCATCTCATTGATGATCCAGTCCTTGCCCTTTTCGATCAGGCCCTTTGTGCCATCCCAATGGCCACGCGACATTGCGCCTTTCAGGCTCTTGTCGTGGACGCCATAGATATTGGTGAAAATGCGGTCTTTATCAGCGAGCATATTTCAGTTCCTTACCGTGGCTCTTTGCCAAATACTTTGACGTATTCGTCGCGGCCACCCTTTGCGAGGGCTTTGGCTTGTTTGATCCAATCATCGCGCTCAATGCGGCCCTTGAACGACAATTCATCGTCCACGATGGCGACGTCCTTCTTGGTCCATTTCGCGATCTGGTGGAAATGCCAGAAACCCAAGCCGTTGAGTGTTTTTTCCAGTTTGGGGCCAACGCCTGAGATCAGTTTCAAATCATCTGCCTGTCCATCGGGCTTTTCCATACGCATGGGTCCGGCCTTTTTATCGGCAGGTTTGGCGCGCCCGGATGCTGTGGCAGCGATGTTCATGGTCGGGTTTGATTTGCCGACGGTTTTTGCAGTTGGCTTTTGAGTGGCTTTTCTCGCGTTGCTTGCCGCCTTCACGCTGTCAAGCGTTGTGCCCATATCGGTGCCAATTGATGCCTCAGCTTTTTTGCGCTTGCTCGATGGCTTTGCGCGCACTGTCGATGGCCCCTTATCGTCACCCACTGCACTCAGACGGCTGGCCACCGGGTCAACAGCCGGCTTGTTTTTTGTGCGTGATTTTGTGGCTGTCTCACCCGCCTTTGACGCTGTTTCAGCAATCTTCATGGTAGCGTTTTTGGAATTGGACACTGCCTTTTTGGGCTTGCCAATTACTTCACCATTCAGCGTGGTTAAACCGCCAGCCGGTGCGGAGAAAACCCGGTCAATCTGCGGCCCTACCGGCACTTCGTCGCCCTTGCCTGCCTCAAAAGCATCGATGATCTCTTCCAAGCGCTCGGCGGTCAAATCCTCATAGGTATCTTTGAAGATCATCACCATGGGCGCGTTGACGCAAGCGCCCTGGCACTCAACTTCTTCCCAAGACAGTGTGCCTTCTTCATTGAGGTGGAACGGCTGCTCGTGAATGCGGCTTTTGCAGACCTTGATCAGCTCTTCAGAGCCGCGCAACATGCACGGCGTGGTGCCGCAAATCTGGATGTGGGCTTTTTTGCCAACCGGTGCGAGCATGAACTGGGTGTAAAAGGTCGCGACTTCCATCACGCGGATCAGCGGCATGTTGAGCATGTCGGCCATGTGCTCAATGGACGCCTTGGTGACCCAGCCCTCCTGCTCCTGCGCCAGCATCAATAACGGGATAACCGCTGATTGCTCCCTGCCCTTCGGGTATTTCTTGATCCAACCCTTGGCTTCTTTTGCCATGGCAGCGTTGAACTTGAAGCCTTCAGGCTGAACCGCATCGTCGGCTAGTCGGCGAACAGACATTTACTGCATCCTTTGGCAGAAGCTTGAATTGATTGAGCGCAGCACACAGCCGAAAGCCTGCGTGTCCTTTTGCAGAATAACGAAGACATTATCCGCGCCAGCGCCCTCGCCCGGCTCAAGATCTGCGGCTGCAACACCTTTGATCTCATAGCCCTCTTCCAACAGCGTGCCGATCGAGGCCTGTTGGGCAAAAGCGGGGTTAGTCGTCACGCTCAATCCGGCAATGCTGGTCATGACAAATGCGAAAAACAATTTTTTCATTATGGGCCTCCATTCGGCCATTTTGATTATTGTGGGTGCCCTAGCGGTCAACTTCACCAAACACGATATCCAGCGAACCAAGCACCGCAGACACATCCGCCAGCATATGGCCGCGACACAGGAAATCCATGGCCTGCAAATGGGCAAAGCCCGGCGCGCGCAACTTGCAGCGATAAGGCTTATTGGAACCATCCGAGACCAGATACACCCCGAACTCGCCCTTAGGCGCTTCGACAGCGGCGTAAACCTCGCCCGCAGGCACACGGTAGCCTTCGGTGTAAAGCTTGAAGTGATGGATCAGCGCTTCCATGGACCGCTTCATCTCGCCGCGCTTTGGCGGCACGATCTTGCCGTCTGTATTTGAGATTGGGCCGCGACCACGTTCTTCCATCAGCTTGTTAACGCATTGGCGCATAATTTCAGCAGACTGGCGCATTTCTTCCATGCGGATCAGATAGCGGTCGTAACAATCGCCATTCTTGCCGATGGCGATGTTGAAATCCATCTCGTCATAGCACTCATAGGGCTGCGATTTGCGCAGATCCCACTTGGCACCTGAACCACGCACCATGACACCGGAGAAACCCCATGCCCACGCATCATCCAGTTTGACCAGGCCAATATCGACATTGCGCTGCTTGAAGATGCGGTTGTTGGTCAACAGATCATCAAGGTCTTGAACGACCCCAAGGAACGGATCGATCCATTTGCCGATGTCCTCGACCAGATCATCCGGTAGGTCTTGGTGCACACCGCCGGGACGGAAATAGGCCGCGTGCAAACGTGCGCCGCAGGCGCGCTCATAAAACATCATCAGCTTTTCGCGCTCTTCAAAGCCCCATAGCGGCGGCGTCAACGCGCCAACATCGAGCGCTTGCGTGGTGATGTTGAGTAGGTGCGACGCAATGCGCCCTATCTCGGAGTAAAGCACGCGGATCAACTGGCCGCGACGGGGCACTTCCACCTCAAGCAGACGCTCCACTGCCAGCGCAAAGGCATGCTCCTGGTTCATCGGTGCGACATAGTCCAGCCGGTCGAAATATGGCACGGCCTGCAGGTAGGTTTTGTGTTCAATGAGCTTTTCGGTGCCGCGATGCAGCAGGCCGATGTGTGGGTCGACGCGCTCACACACCTCGCCGTCCAGCTCCAGCACCAGGCGCAAAACACCATGCGCCGCAGGATGTTGCGGGCCGAAGTTAATGTTGAAATTTCTTACATTGTGTTCAGTCATGACAATCCATCGCTGGGCCACCGCTTAAATGCGAGAACCCATAGCGTCACCAAATTAACAAGTGGAACAAGCATCAGCAATGAGGCTGCTGGATGCCATCCAGTACGTTGGAATATTTTCCAAAACGGCACCACTATAACCACCGCATAAACTGCAACAATAAGCAATGAGGCGAGACCACCCATCTCATTGACCCGCTTTCTCATCGCCGGGCAGCACGTAATCGGTGCCTTCCCATGGGCTTTCAAAGTCAAACTCGCGGAATTCCTGGCGCAGGCTCACCGGCTCATAGACCACGCGTTTGGTCTCATCATCATAGCGCACTTCGGTGAAACCGGTCAGCGGAAAATCTTTGCGCAGCGGATAGCCGTCAAAGCCGTAATCTGTCAGCAGGCGGCGCAAATCGGGATGGCCGGAAAAAAGAATGCCATACATGTCGTAGGCTTCGCGCTCATACCAGTCAGCACCGGGGTAGACCGATGTCGCGCTGGGCACGGGTGTTTGGTCGTCGGTCACCAGCTTTATGCGCACACGCGCATTCAACTTGGGGCTCATCAGGTGATAAACAACATCGAAGCGTTGCTCACGACCGGGATAATCCACACCGCAAATATCGATGATTGAAACAAATTGTGTCTGCACATGGTCGCGCAGGCGGGTCAACAGGGCGATTAACGCGCCTGCCGATGTTTCAATCGTCACTTCGCCATAGGCATCCAGCACCGTGTGGTCGATGTCACCCAGAACATCGGCAAGCACGCTTTTCAAATCGTCCAGTGATTCAATGTCAGTTGTTGCCATCGTCCGGCTGGTCCTTCTGGCGCCTTAGCGCTCAATTGTGCCTGTGCGGCGAATTTTCTTTTGCAGCATCAAAATGCCGTACAGCAGCGCTTCCGCCGTCGGCGGGCAGCCGGGAATGTAAATGTCCACCGGCACAATGCGGTCACACCCACGCACGACAGAATAGGAATAATGGTAATAACCACCACCATTGGCGCAGGAGCCCATGGAGATCACGTAGCGCGGCTCCGGCATTTGGTCATAAACCTTGCGCAGCGCAGGCGCCATTTTATTGGTCAGTGTGCCAGCGACAATCATCACATCAGACTGCCGGGGCGAGCCGCGCGGCGCAATGCCGAACCGCTCCGCATCATAGCGCGGCATGGATGTGTGCATCATCTCCACCGCGCAACATGCCAGACCAAACGTCATCCACATCAGCGAGCCTGTGCGCGCCCATTTGATCAATTCGTCGGTTGATGTGACCAGAAAGCCCTTATCGGCTAGTTCCGCATTCACATCACCAAAAAACGCGTCATCGGCACCAACAGGCTTGCCGGTGCGCGGGTCGAGGATGCCCGATGGTTGGGGCGCCACAGCTGGTGCGTCGCTCAATCCCATTCCAATGCTCCTTTTTTCCATTCGTAAATGAAGCCGATTGTCAAAACGCCGAGGAAGACCATCATCGACCAAAAGCCGAACATGCCGATGTCAGAAAACGATACCGCCCAAGGGAAGAGGAAGGCTACTTCCAAATCAAAAATGATGAACAGAATCGCCACCAGATAGAAGCGCACATCGAATTTCATGCGCGCATCGTCAAATGCGTTAAATCCGCACTCATAGGCCGATAGTTTTTCAGGATCGGGGTCCTTGTAGGCAACGATGAACGGCGCGATCAACAACGCACCGCCGATACCCAAACTGACAGCTAGAAAAATGATGATGGGCAAATAACTTGCCAGCAATGCATCCATAATAAACCGTTCCCGACTCAACCAGTTTGCGGACGCGCTAGCGCCCGCGTTTGCAGGCGTGATAAAGCGTCAAACCTGTAGGCGCAACCTAAACATAATGCGAAAATGAAGCATCGTTATGGCATATGCAATGCGTCACGGTGTCGACGCGATTTATACCATTGTGCAATGTCGGGGAAAAAGAGGGAATGGCGCGAGTGACGGGGCTCGAACCCGCGACCTCCGGCGTGACAGGCCGGCACTCTAACCAACTGAGCTACACCCGCGCATACCCTGCCAGCAGTGCTGGCGTGAGCGGGTGAATAGGCTCAATACAAATAGCTGTCAAGCGCGGTTTGCGCAGGTTTTGCGCTTTTTAAAAACTCTCTCGTCGGAAGCAATTTTTGTCACTTTGACCGCTTGCGTCAAAATCGAAAGCTGTTTATCAGGGCGCTGGGCGGGCGATTAGCTCAGTTGGTAGAGCGCTTCGTTTACACCGAAGATGTCGGGAGTTCGAGTCTCTCATCGCCCACCATTTTTCATCTTTTATATTGATGCTTACGGCGTGCGCTTTTGTCTGGCCGGTCATTGTGCTGTCTTGCATCCGTTTGACTGGCACCTGTGAACGATTGCCGCATACCTTTTTTCGCATTTACCGGACTTTCGAATTTCACTAAAGCGCAGTCATGGTTCGTTTTGGTCTGAAATGTGTCGGCAGGTTACCTGCACACCTGATGCTTGTTGCAGCATTGGTGCTGGCGGCATTTGCGCATTCACCGGCAACCACCACCGCGATTGAGAAAGCGCAATTTGCCGCGGCTTACACTTTGCCGGACGGCTCGTTGCCTGTTCTGTGTGATCCCAACGGCAATGATGAGAATGCCGGTTTTGATCGTTGCGCCTTCTGCATTATCGCAACGGGCGCTGCGCTCAACGGCAGTGACAACAGCGCGTCCTGCATAATTGCCTTTTTCGCTGAAACTGTTCGGTTCAGCAAAACGTTTGCAGCCGCGCCTGTCGCGTCACGATTGCTGACCACCAGCGCACCGCGCGCACCACCATGCCGCATCGCGTAACCACCTCACCATTTAACTGACTTTAAAGACTCTTGTCGAGGCCAACAGTGCCGCACGAGCATCAATCAATGGAGACTATGATGCGCAAACTTATTCTTGCCGCTGCTGCAACCTTGCTGACAGCCACAACTGCCCTCGCCCACGAATACAAGATTGGCGACCTTGTGATTGACCATCCCGTAGCGCGCGCCACGCCAGCCAATGCGCCCGTTTCGGCCGGTTATATGACTATTCGCAACACCGGCGACGAAGCGGACACCTTGATCAGCGGCTCGGTCGGCTTTGCTACCAAAACCGAGTTGCACGAAATGACCATGGATAATGACGTCATGAAAATGCGCGAACTGGACGGTGGCATTGAAATTCCAGCCGGTGGTGAAGTCACCTTGGTGCCGGGCGGCCTGCATGTCATGTTTAAGGGCATGAATGAGCAGCTCGTCGAAGGCGAAGAGCACACCGCTGAACTGGTGTTTGAAAAAGCTGGTCCGGTTGAAGTGACCTTCATAGTGGAATCACTGGAAAAGATCCGCGAATCCATGAAGGGCGATATGATGAAGATGGATCATTCGAACCACAGCGACCATTCCGGACACTCCGCCAACTAAACGCGCTTTGCTTGGCAACCACTTTGCGTAAATCTTGGCCCGCGCACCGCTTGGTTGCGCGGGTTTTTATTCACCGCCTTTGGAAGGCTGCGTCCAGCAATTGGGTCATGCGCTCATCGCGGGCGCGGGAACCTTGGCCGCCAAGTACAACAGCGATCACTGAGCGGTTGTTGCGCTGCGCCGTGGTCACCAAATTGGAACCTGAAGCGCTGGTGTAACCGGTCTTCATGCCGGTGGCACCGGGATAATTGACCAGCACATTGTTGTGGCCGGTAATTGTTTTTCCGCCATACTCAAAACTGGTCAGTGTAAAATACCCCATATAGCGCGGATGGTTACGCTGCAGCGCCATGGCTAACAATGCCATGTCACGCGCCGTCGTCCGCATACCATTTTCCGTCAGGCCAGACGCATTGCGAAACACAGTTGCGCGCATGCCCAAGCTTTGCGCCTTGGTCGTCATCATTTGGGCGAAATTGTCTTCGGTGCCTCCAAAATATTCCGCAACGGCGGTAGCGACATCATTGGCACTTTTGACGGCCAGAGCACGGATTGCCTGATCAACCGTAATGGTGCTGCCGGCGCGCAAATAAAGCTTTGAAGCCGGTTGCTTGGCTGCGTTTTCAGAGATCGGAATTTCAGTTTGAGGGGTCACCCGCCCGTCGCGCAGCGCATCAAACATCAGATAGATGGTCATCATCTTGGTGAGCGATGCAGGATAGCGGGTTTGATCCGCGTAGGCTTCATGGAGAATACGGCCATCTTTTGCGTCAATCACCAGCGCCGCATATTTCGGGTTGCCGGTGACGGGCGCAATGTCCAACGTTTCGGTGGTGGAGCACGCGGCCAACGCGACAACCATTAACACGAGCGCAAACGTGTTGCGCGCGCACACCATCCAATCACTGTAGCGACGACTGATCATCTAAACTCAACCTATTGTGTGTGGGCCTCTTTACCATCGATATGCTTAGCAAAAAACGAAAAAAGGCGGGAATGACCCCGCCTTTCAATTTTAAAAACGCTCAAAATTAGGCGTTAAGCGCATCTTTCAGGCCTTTGCCTGCAGAAAATTTCGCCACGCGCTTCGCCGGAATATCAACGGGCGCACCGGTCAACGGGTTGCGGCCTGTGGATGCAGCGCGATGCTGGGCTGTAAAATTGCCGAAGCCGAGAATGCGTACATCGCCGTCAGCTTTCAATGTTTCTGTAATAGTTTCAAAAACAGCTTCCATTGCAGCCTGTGCATCACCTTTGGCAAGGCCGGTCTTTTCTGCAATCGCCGCTGCGAGTTCATTCTTGTTCATTGTTTGCTCCTGTAAAAATACGAATCGAATCCCGTCCGCTCACGCGCAAATATGACAGCTTTGTCCGTACAAGCCGACTAGTGGCGCTTGAAAAAGGTGCAGATAATCAGCTTTTTAAACAAAAAACGGCCCGATTGGGCCGTTTCTGTGTTTAAACCCGATCATTCAACGCCCTAATGGGCCAATGGAGGCTGCGAGCCGTCATTGCTGCCACCGGCCAGTTTCGCAGCCAGCGAGGCGTCATATTCATCTTGAGACCATTCGATCGGTTCGGGATTACGTGTCAGAGCGTGCCCCAAAACCTCATCCATGTGTGAAACTGGCACGATCTCCAATGCTTTACGGACATTATCGGGGATGTCCGGCAGGTCTTTTTCGTTGTCGGCCGGAATTAGCACCTTCTTGATGCCGCCACGCACCGCTGCCAGAAGCTTCTCCTTCAGGCCACCGATGGGCAGCACACGGCCCCGCAGCGTGATCTCGCCGGTCATCGCAACCGTCTTGTCAATTGGAATGCCGGTCAGCACTGACACCATGGACGTCGCCATGGCGATGCCAGCTGACGGACCATCCTTCGGTGTTGCACCTTCGGGCACGTGAACGTGGATGTCGCGCTTATCAAACAAGGGCGGCTCCACGCCGATATCAACAGCCCGCGAGCGCACATAGGACGCCGCCGCGGAAATCGATTCTTTCATCACTTCCTTGAGGTTGCCGGTAACGGTCATTTTGCCTTTGCCGGGCATCATGATGCCTTCAATGGTCAGCAACTCACCGCCGACTTCTGTCCATGCCAAGCCGGTGACAACACCGACCTGGTCCTCGGCATCAATTTCGCCGAAGCGGAATTTCGCAACACCGAGATAATCTGACAGATTTTCCGGTGTCACCGAGACAGACTTCACATCATCGCGCAAAATGGTTGTGACCGCTTTGCGGGCCAGCTTCATCAGCTCGCGCTTCAAATTTCGGACACCAGCTTCACGGGTGTAAAGGCGAATGACCTGGCGCAAAGCCTCTTCACTCACGTCGAATTCACCCTGTTTCAGCGCATGGTCACTCACCGCTTGCGACAGCAGGTGACGCTTGGCGATCTCAAGCTTTTCGTCCTCGGTGTAACCGGCAATGCGGATGATCTCCATGCGATCCATCAGTGGGCCTGGAATGTTGAGCGTGTTGGCCGTGGTGATGAACATCACATCTGACAAGTCGTATTCAACTTCCAGATAGTGGTCCATGAACGTGCTGTTTTGCTCAGGGTCCAACACCTCCAATAGCGCTGAAGACGGATCGCCGCGATAGTCTGCGCCCAGCTTATCGATCTCGTCGAGCAGGAACAGCGGATTGGACTTTTTGGCTTTCTTCATCGACTGAATGATCTTGCCTGGCATCGAACCGATATAGGTCCGGCGGTGGCCGCGGATTTCAGCTTCATCACGAACACCGCCCAAGGCCATGCGCACATATTCGCGGCCTGTCGCCTTGGCGATGGATTTCGCCAGCGATGTCTTGCCAACGCCGGGAGGGCCGACCAGGCACAGGATCGGGCCTTTAAGCTTGTTCTGACGTTTTTGTACGGCAAGATACTCGACAATCCGATCTTTGACTTTGTCCAAGCCAAAGTGATCATCATCGAGCACGTTCTGCGCGACTTTCAGGTCGTATTTGACCTTGGATTTCTTTTTCCACGGAATGGACAGCATCCAATCCATGTAGTTACGCACCACCGTCGCTTCGGCTGACATGGGGCTCATCTGCTTGAGCTTTTTCAGCTCGGCATCAACCTTCTCGCGCGCTTCTTTCGGAAACTTGGTTTTGCTGATTTTATCTTCGATTTCGGCCAGTTCACCCTGCCCGTCTTCGCCATCACCCAGTTCCTTCTGGATCGCTTTCATCTGTTCGTTCAGATAATATTCGCGCTGGGTTTTTTCCATCTGGCGTTTGACGCGGCTGCGGATGCGCTTTTCCACCTGAAGCACGGAAATTTCTGCTTCCATATGGCCAAGTGCCAGCTCAAGACGCTGCTGCACCGATGCAGTTTGAAGCAGTTCCTGTTTCTCGCCAATCTTCAGAACGAGGTGCGATGCGACGGTATCAGCCAGCTTGGACACGTCCTGCTGTTCAGCGACTGCCTGCACCACATCGGGCGAAATCTTTTTGTTCAATTTGACGTAGTTTTCAAACTCTTTGACCACCGTGCGAGACAAGGCACCGAGCTCGATTGGGTCTTCTTCGGGGTCTTTTGTTTCTGTGGCGTGGGCCTGCAGAAACGCTTCGCCTGCCACAAATTCTGACACCTTTACGCGATGCATGCCTTCGACCAACACTTTGACCGTGTTGTCTGGCAATTTCAGCAATTGCAAAACACGCGCAAGCGTGCCTTCCAGATAAATCTCATCGGCTTCGGGATCATCATCGGAGGCGTTTTTCTGCGTCGCGAGCAAAATAGGCTCGTCTCGCTCCATCACGTCTTCCAACGCGGCAATCGATTTTTGACGGCCGACAAACAATGGAACGATCATGTGGGGAAAGACAACGATATCGCGCAGTGGCAAGACGGCATACAGCCCGCTTTGTTCACCCGCCATTGTCTTTGATGGTGCATTTGTCATGCGTATTTCCTTTCGCAGCCCTGAGGGCCCGTTTATTGCTTCGTACAGTATGCGTCCCGAAGCGAGAGCAGCGCGAAGCGCCTTACTCTATAAATGTAGCCGCTTTGCGCGAGTTTCAAGGATTCGCATATGGCGGCAAGATGGTCTGATCTTTGCGCTTATCGGTAACGAAGGCAATCGGCGCACCAGATAGGCGCACCATCAAAAAGTCTATCCACAAACGAAAAAAGCCGGACTGCTCGCCCGGCTTCTATCTTTTGCTTGAAGCGTAAGATCAGGCGCTTTCAGCCGCTTCTTCTTCCGTGTCCTTGTCCGCATAGATATAGAGCGGATGAGCGTTGCCGGAAACCACTTCGTCGGAGATGACGACTTCGCGCACACCTTCCAGTGATGGCAGATCAAACATCGTATCGAGCAGGATTGCCTCCAGGATCGAACGCAAGCCACGCGCGCCAGTTTTACGTAGGATCGCTTTTTGGGCGATTGCCTTCAAGGCGTCCTCGTGGAAGGTCAGTTCAACATCTTCCATCTCAAACAGGCGTTGATACTGCTTGACCAAAGCGTTTTTGGGCTCGGACAGAATTTGCACAAGCGCCTCCTCATCCAGGTCTTCTAGCGTTGCCAAAACTGGGAGACGGCCAACAAACTCCGGAATTAGACCGAACCGCAACAAGTCTTCTGGTTCAACCATGCGCAGCAACTGCCCGGTCTTGCGGTCGTCTGGACCTACGACTGATGCAGCAAAGCCAATTGATGTTGAGCGGCCACGATCCGAGATGATTTTATCCAGACCGGCAAAAGCACCGCCTGAGATAAACAGGATGTTGGACGTATCGACCTGCAAGAACTCCTGCTGCGGGTGTTTGCGGCCACCTTGCGGGGGAACAGCGGCAACGGTGCCTTCCATGATTTTCAGCAAGGCCTGCTGCACGCCCTCGCCCGACACGTCGCGGGTAATCGACGGATTGTCAGACTTGCGGGTAATCTTATCGATCTCATCGATGTAGACGATGCCGCGCTGGGCGCGCTCAACATTGTATTCAGACGCCTGCAACAGCTTCAAAATGATGTTTTCAACATCTTCGCCCACATAACCCGCCTCGGTCAGCGTGGTCGCATCCGCCATGGTAAAGGGCACATCGACGATGCGCGCCAAGGTTTGGGCCAAAAGCGTTTTGCCGCAACCGGTCGGGCCGATCAGCAAAATATTGGATTTCGCCAATTCCACATCATCGTTTTTCTCGGAATGAGCCAAACGCTTGTAGTGGTTATGCACGGCAACAGCCAAAATGCGCTTCGCATAGCGCTGGCCAATCACATAGTCGTCGAGCACATTTTGAATTTCAAGCGGTGTTGGAACGCCGTCTTTGGCCTTCGCTACAGAGCTTTTGTTTTCTTCACGGATAATATCCATGCACAGCTCAACGCATTCATCACAGATGAACACGGTCGGGCCCGCAATCAGTT
>JBAUIL010000296.1:0-3419 GCA_049682915.1 Ahrensia sp.
GTCTGGAACTCCGCTGCGAAAGTCGCGGATTGAAACGGTTCAGTTGAACATCAGATGCCCAAAAGTTTTGTCTGGAACTCCGCTGCGAAAGTCGCGGATTGAAACGCTCACCCTCATCTGCTTCAGCATAAAAGCCAGTCTGGAACTCCGCCGCGAAAGCCGCGGATTGAAACTCAAGCGTTTTTCACACAAAGCATCATGCAGTCTGGAACTCCGCCGCGAAAGCCGCGGATTGAAACTCCCGATTGTCGATGGTGCAGTGTTGCTCCAGGTCTGGAACTCCGCCGCGAAAGCCGCGGATTGAAACATTGTTTGCAAATTGATAATATCTTTGACAGTCTGGAACTCCGCCGCGAAAGCTGCGGATTGAAACTATACCTATCCATCGCATGACACCATAGATGCGTCTGGAACTCCGCCGCGAAAGCCGCGGATTGAAACACGTACTCCCCTGGTTCCGGCTCGTTCGCCACGTCTGGAACTCCGCCGCGAAAGCCGCGGATTTGGCTTCGCTGCGCTTTGTTGCGGCGGCTAGAGAATCCAGAAGGGGCCGTCTTCTGGCAGGGGGGTGCCGCCTTGATGCATGGATTTTTCCAGTGCGTTGGCGGGCAGCGCGTAAAAGCGCAGCTTGTCGCCGGGCTGTATCATCCGGCCCAGCCGGTTGAACAGGGTTTGCGCCTTGGCCGGTGTCAGCCGGGCTTCAAACACGCTGCCTTGAATGCGGGTGGCGTTTTTTTCCAGCACTTTGGCTACGCGTGCGCGCACGCGGTTGTCCTGTATGTCATAGGCAATTGCCCAGGCGATGGCGGTCTGCGCGCTGATGCTGCGTTCCCCATCGCTCAATAGTCCATGATGTGGGGTGCAAACAGCGCGGGCTCGCCCGCTTCCACTGCCTGGGCGAGGCCGATGGAGGCGTCTGTGATGAGCATGCGCCATGTGCGGCGGCGCTTTTGTGCCAGCGCCATCTGCTCATTGGCGGCCAGCCGCTCATAGGTGCGGATAAGCGCGCGCGTGCCGTCTGGTGTGAGGCGCATGGGCCGCCTTTTGCCCTGCCCTTTTTGGCCCGGCGTCGACTGGAAGTGATCAGCCGTCACGCTGCGCTGGTTGATGGCGGATGCCACCGCCGCTTCGGCCAGCGGTGCGCGGAAGGCCTCCATCACATCATAGACGGCAGCGTTGCTATGGTCGCGCGCTTCATGCAATGCGCCAAAGCCCGGGTGCAGCCCGGCGCGCATAATGGCCACACGGCAATCGCGCGCCAGCAAATGGGCCGTCATGTTGAGCATGATGTTGACCGGATCGGCGCCCTCGCGCGTGCGGTGCTTGAGCGAAAAACCCTCATTGAGCATGCGCCCGAAGGCGGGCCAGTATTGCGCGGCGGCGTGGCCTTCCAGCCCGCGCAGCACATCGATGTCGGGCGCGTGCGGCACACGGCGTATCAAATGGTTGAGCTTGGCCAGCGCCTTGACGGTCAGGTCGTCGGCGCGTGTGCGGTTGAGCCGCCGCAGCAGGGCGCGCCGGTTGCGCAGCAGCGCTTCCACGCAGGTTTTGGCCAGCGCCAGTTTCAGGGTTGGGTCCAACGTGGCGCGCGCCTGGGCCAGCTGGCGCGCCGCGCGCCCATCCACCCCGCCGGTGACATAGCCCATGGTTTCGCCATGCCCGTTGACAAAGGCGATCTCGGTGCCTGTGGCCAGCGCCAACTCCACGGCGGCATGGTCATAGGTTGCGGTGTGGCCCAGCTCGATGCGGTCCACATCATCGGCGTGAATGGTGATGAGGTCGGTCCACTCGGGCGCGGTTTCCATCTGCATCGAGATGCGCTCGCGCACACAAAACCCGTAATTGCGCACCGTCAGTTGCCGCGCCTCGCGGGTCAGATACAGCACGCGCTGGCCGGGGTCGAGCGCGGCGCGGGCGCGGCGCTGGTCGGCCTCTTCGTGTGCGGCGTCCTGCTCGGCCTCGGTTGCATCGCGCGCGGCAAGCGCGCGCAGCGCGCCGGTCAGTTCGTCATGGTCGCCATCCGGGTCTGCCAGCGCGAAAGCGCGCACAAACACATGGCCCAGAAACCGGAAGCCCGCGTCAAAATCAGTCACCCGCGATTTTTCCGCATTCAGCGTCAAGCCATGTTTTGCCAGCACGCGGGCTGTCTTGGCCAAGGCGTCGTCGGCGCTTTTAACGCTGCGCGCCAGCACCACAAAGTCGTCCGCATAGCGCACAATGGCCAGCCCGTCGCGCCCCAGCGCTTCATCCAGCCGGTCGAGATAGAGATTGGCCAGCAGCGGTGACAGGGGCGAGCCTTGCGCCAAACCCTTGCCGGTGGGGGCGGCATGCTCCAGCCAATGGGCAATCAGCGTGCTGAGCGGGCCGTAGTCCATGCTTTCGCCCAGCCGCTCCATCAGCATGTGGTGGTCCACACGCTCAAAAAACCGCTCAATGTCGGCGTCCACCACATGGGTAAACCCCTGCCGCCGCAGATAAGACACGCGGTCTACCGCCTGGCGCACCCCCCTGCCCGCGCGGTAGCCGAAGCTGGACGGCTCAAACTCCTCATCCAGTTTCGGGCCCAGCGTCATGGTGATGGCGGTGTGCACCACCCGGTCGCGCACACAGGGAATGTCCAGCGGGCGCTGGCCTCCATCGGGCTTGGGAATGAGCACACGGCGCACCGCGCCCGGCATATAGGTGCCCTGATCCAGATCCATCGCGAGGTCCGACAGCCGCTGCATCACCGCACGCTGAAACTGGTGCACCGTCACCCCGTCGCCACCGGCGGCCCCCTCGTTTTGCCAAACCTTGGCCCACGCATCGCGCAGCGTGGCAGGCGAAAACGCAACTGCCGCCAATCCGGCATCGCGCAACAGCACCTCCCGTGGCCCAACAGTCTCCATCAATTCGCCTCCCTTCAAACGCCCTCGAACACTACCAGAAACGCCAGTTTTTACCAAAACCCCAGTGGAAAATTTTAAGACATTGTTTTATATAAATAAAATATCATTTTTGGGAAAATTGTTCTATTTTTGTACTCTTTTAGAATAGAAATTTAATTAGCTCTGTGGAAAGACCTGTTTTTTTATCATGCCTTGACAGGCAGATAAAAGGGGGTCAGTCTGAAGCTCCGCCGCTAACGCCGCGGATTGAAACCAGGGTTGGCCTCCGCCTGGGCGTACACACGCCGTCTGAAGCTCCGCCGCTAACGCCGCGGATTGAAACGTCGCGAACTATCGTCTCGCTGTGAACATCTATGGCGTCTGACACTCCGCCGCTAACGCCGCGGATTGAAACAATGTCGCGGAAAGACTTGTCTTCGTGACCAAGTCTGACACTCCGCCGCTAACGCCGCGGATTGAAACGGTGTTTCTTTTTTGGGATCAGCCATCATTGGTCTAAAGCTCCGCCGCTAACGCCGCGGATTGAAACAA
>JBAUIL010000297.1:0-2612 GCA_049682915.1 Ahrensia sp.
TCGCTGGTTGGCGTTCGGTTTGGCGAAAACGCATCCATTCTATCGGGCCATGAAGAGCTGCGCGGCGCAGTGGAGGTGCTGCATGAAGAAGGCTCGGTGATCAAGGAAGACCGCGACCGGCTGGGTGGTTTGCTTGACCTGAACGAGTTGGACGTGGCTGACATTATGATCCACCGCACGGCGATGCGGATGGTCAATGCGGACAATCCTGCTGACGAAGTTGTGCGCGAAATCCTTGAAAGCCCTTACACACGCATGCCCGTTTGGCGCGGTGATACCGACAACATCGTCGGTATTGTGCATGCCAAGGATTTGTTGCGCGCGCTGCATGTCGTCGACAATGAGCCCGGCAAGATCGACATCATGAAAGTCGCCAACAAGCCGTGGTTCGTTCCCGATACAACCACCGTCCACGCGCAGCTTAACGCGTTTTTGCGCAAAAAGGCCCATGTTGCCATCGTCGTTGATGAGTATGGCGAAGTGGAAGGGCTGGTGACGCTGGAGGACATCATCGAAGAAATCGTCGGCGACATCGCCGATGAGCATGATGTGGATGTGTCCGGTGTGGTTGCCGATGCCGATGGCTCGATCATCGTTGACGGTTCCGTGCCGATCCGCGATCTCAACCGTGCGCTGGACTGGGATCTGCCCGATGATGAGGCGACCACCATCGCCGGACTGGTCATCCATGAATCCAAAACGATCCCCAACGAGAAACAGACATTCACATTCTTTGGCAAGCGGTTTGTGGTTATGCGGCGGGTGAAAAACCGCATCGAGAAACTGCGCATCCGCTCACTCTAGGCGCATGGCGGTGAGCTCGGTCAGTCGCAGACAAAGCGCTGAACCGGACCAACGCACGCCTTGGCTGTTAACAACACAATGAGCCAGGTGTTTACAACGCATGCATATTGTTTGATAGCGGCGTATCAATAGGAGAACCGGCGTGAAAAACACCGTTTCTAACACATATTCGGTCATTATGTGCGGCGGTTCAGGCGCCCGCTTGTGGCCCGCGTCACGCCCCTCCCGGCCCAAGCAATTTGTACCTTTGGTCGGTGAAACAACGCTGTTTGAGCAAACCGTAACCCGGGTGTGCGGCATTGCCGATATTGGTGAATTGATCGTTGTTGCCGGGGAGCGCCATGCTGGTTGGATCAATGCGCAGACCGGCTGCGCGACCGTGCCGACCAAAATGCTGCTTGAACCGATGGCGCGCGATTCCGCCCCCGCCATCGCCGCAGCCGTTGCCTATGTGGAAGCGATCGATCCGCAGGGCGTCTTGATCATTGTCGCGTCCGACCATTTCATTCCGAGCGCCGCGCAATTCCATGCAGACGTTAACCTGGCCGTCCAAAGCGCCCGCGCGGGCGGCATCGTGACGCTTGGCATCATGCCGACAGAACCCAGCCCGGCCTATGGGTATATCCAGCCCGGTTTTGATCAGGGTTCGGTTGGCCCGTTGAGCGCGTTTTTTGAGAAACCTGATACGGAAACGGCAGCGCGCTACATCGAAGAGGGCTTTTTGTGGAACTCCGGCAACTTTATCGCCCGGGCGGACACCTTGGCCCGGGCCTTTGAAGCCACATCGCCCGACGTCTTGGCTTGCGCGCGCGACGCGCTGAAACACAGCCGCGCCGTGCAAGGCGGTCTGGTGCTGGGCGAGCCTTTCAAGCAAGCGCCGAAGGTTTCTTTTGATTATGCCGTGATGGAGAAATATGACGACCTGAAAGTCGTGCGCTCCTCGGTTGAATGGTCTGATTTGGGCGCATGGGATGCGGTCCACACAACCATGGCGCACGATGCACGTGGCAATGCGCATATTGGCGATGCTTTGTTGATCGACGCGGATAATTGCCATATCCGCGCCACAACCGATCAGCCGGTTGTTGTTGCCGGGGTCGAGGGGTTGAACATCATCGTTGAGCCTGATGTGGTGTTGGTCACGGCGCTCAACCGCTCGCAGGGCGTCAAGCAGATTGTCGATATATTGAAAGATCAGCGGCAATACTTGGTTGATGTGCCCGGTGGCGCGGTCGATCTGGCAGCGACCGCCAAGCGTTGGCGGCAATGGCTGGATACGATTGTTCTGCCGCTTTGGTGGAGCCATGGTTTTGACCATACCAACGGTTTGTTCCGCGAATGCCTTTCCCATGACAGCGCCCGGCCAACCGAGGCACCGGTGCGCGCCCGCGTGCAGGGGCGGCAAGCCTTCGTCTATGCCCGCGCAGGCGCAAGCGGCTGGCCCGGCCCTTGGCGCGATGCGGTAAAGGCAGGATTGAACGCGGCCCAAAAACACTATGCCGGAACCGATGGCCTGATGTACGATAGGGTAAGCGCGGATTGCGCCAACGCGTCCGATGCGGTGCGACTCTACGACCAGACATTCACGCTGTTGGCCCTGTGCCATGGCCGTGACATCATCGATAACGCCGAAGCCAAAGCGCTGGCGCAACTCAATGCCATTGAGGCCCGTTTCGGGCGCAGCGACGGCGGCCTTGGCTTTTGCGAAGCGCCACCGGATTGCTACCAGGCCAATGCGCATATGCACCTGTTTGAAGTCGCCATTGACTGGGCGGCCAGCGGCGGGGATCCGCGTTGGACGGCATTGG
>JBAUIL010000298.1:0-5838 GCA_049682915.1 Ahrensia sp.
GACACGATCTCACCGGATTGTGCGCTGTCGTAAAACGACGCGGACAAGGTCATGACATGGGCAAACACATCGCGGCGTAAATCAGAGACGATGCGCTCACCGAGTGTAATGACGAAGAAATAGCGCAAGGCGCTGGCAAACGCCAACAGTCCTGCAACAAACAGCAGCACGGCAAAATAATTGTTGACCAATTGCGTATCTTCGCCGCTGAAGCCGAAATCGATCACGCGCCGCACAGCCACCGGCAATGTCAATGTCGTCACCGCTGCAGCCAGCAGAAAAATAGATGCGCCAGCAACCAAACCCTTATAGCGGCCCAAATAGGGCACAAGGTGCATGAGTGGACGGAGGCTCTTGGTGGCTTTTTTGCCTTTATCGGCGTTTGCCGCCGGTATCTGCTTAGTCATACTAGGTCCCGATTTGTGCATGTGACTATACCTGAACGGCACCTGTTTTCCATGCGTTTGCGGGTCTTGTGTTGCCCGCATACGTGATGTATAGGCTCCGCAGGTTTTTTGGAAGCCGTGACGATTGCGCTCACGGCTTTTGTATTAGATGCAGTGCACAACACGCCGCTCAGGTTCAATGTGCCGACACAGACAGACAAGGGTTCGCCATGAAACAGGACATTCATCCTGACTATCACATGATCAAAGTCGTCATGACCGATGGCACGGAATATATGACACGCTCAACATGGGGTAAAGAAGGTGACAGCATGTCACTGGAAATCGACCCGACATCCCACCCAGCATGGACTGGTGGCACTGGCCAACTTCTCGACCGTGGTGGCCGCGTTTCACGCTTCAAAAAGAAATTCGAAGGTCTTGGCATCTAAGCCGCTTCACATATCGATACAAAAAAGCCCGGGCAGTGATGCCCGGGCTTTTTTGTTGTCTGAAATGATCGTTGATCAGTCGCCAAACGCGGTTTTCAGCAAGTTGATTTGCGCGTTGACAGGGTTGTCAGCATTGGCGGCTTCGCTGACTTCGGGATGGTACAATTCTTCGTTAAGGGCAGCGACGCGCTGTTGTAGCCGCAGTGAACTGGCGATGAGCGCAAGAAAAGCCGCTGGCATTTCCTCCCATCCGTCTGCCGTGGCTGCGGCCGATGAGGTGTCGAGGCGGATCTTGTTGCGCTCATCTTCGACCTGCTGACGGTTCATCTCGCCGCTGTTAAAGGCGCGTTGCAGCAACAACCAAGATGATACCTGCATCAGCCGTGTGGTCAGGCGCATCGATTCAGCAGCATAAAGGCTGGTCGCCACGCGGCTGAGATATTTGGCTTCTTCGCGGCCAATGCCGTCGAGATAGGACGCGGTCGCTTCGACCAACTGCATGCCTTCATCATAGAGGCGCTGGAAAGCCGGTGAGGACATTTTGCGCTGGGTGAAGCTGACCGTATTGTCCAGCGATTTATTCGAATTATTCATTTGGCCCTGCCCGAAACAAAACGTACCGGATCTTCATAGTCCCGGTTACGTGCCTAAGCAGCCCTTTGTTGCAAATCTTCACAGCTCTGCGCAACCGGATGCTTAATGCAAGGTTAACGCGATGAAGAGCGCGCAAAAAAAAAGAGCCGACAAAGCGACTCTCAGAAGTTTAACAGGGAGAGGTCATGCAAATTAGAAATCCACATGAGCCGGTCGAAACCGGCAACATCAGGAATAGACTGTAAAGCTTAATATTGGGTTAATGGTTAAAACATTGATGCCATTTTGGATCACATTGGGCGCTTTATCGCCGGAACAGCGCATCTGCTGCTGACAGGCTTTTAGCACGCTCCGTCGCGGCGGTTTCAAGGCGCGAAATTTCATCGCGCAGCACTGCCACCAGATCATGCAATTCGTCGACCGATAGCTCGGTTATGTCCTGGCCGACTTGAAAGGCCGGTTGCTTTTTGGGTTCGTCTTCATTCATGCTTGCCTCCGGGCGAGGGTCGTACCGTTGTGTTGGAGGATTAATGTATGGTTCAACCGCTCATGGATGCAATCGAGATTGTTGAGCCGGGCGGGCCGCGCGTGCTGCAGGCCTGCAAGCGCGCGGTGCCGACAGTGCGTCCCCATGAAGTCCTCATCGAGGTGAAGGCGGCGGGCGTAAACCGGCCCGATGTGCTGCAACGCCAAGGTGCTTATCCGCCACCGCCCGGTGCCAGTGATCTGCCGGGCCTGGAAGTGGCAGGGACAGTGAAAACCGTGGGCGATGATGTCACCCGTTATCGCCCCGGTGACGCGGTGTGCGCGCTGACCAATGGTGGCGGCTATGCGCACTATGTGGCGGTCGACCAGGGCACTGTGTTGCCCGTGCCTTCAGGGCTGACCATGGCGCAGGCAGCCGCGCTGCCCGAAAATTATTTCACTGTCTGGCACAATGTGTTTGAGCGCGGTGGCTTGGCAGATGGTGAAACACTGCTCGTGCATGGCGGCACTTCAGGCATCGGCTCGACCGCTATTCAGTTGGCCAAGGCGTTTGGTGCGACAGTTATCGCGACGGCTGGCAGTGATGAAAAGTGCGCGGCGTGTCGTGATTTGGGCGCAGCACTTGCGATCAATTATCGGGAGACGGATTTTGTTTCCGCTGTCAAAGACTTCACTGACGGGCAGGGCGCGCATGTCATTTTGGATATGGTGGGCGGCGACTATGTTGCGCGCAATTACAGCGCTGCCGCCATTGAAGGGCGGATTGTGCAGATTGCCTTTCTCGGCGGCGCCAAAATCGAGGTGGATTTCACCAAGCTGATGGTCAAACGGCTGACCCATACTGGCTCGACATTGCGCCCGCGCAGCGCAGCCTTCAAAGCGCGGCTTGCCAGTGAATTGGAAACAAAGGTTTGGCCGCTTTTGGCATCGGGCAGGATCGCGCCGGTGATGGATATGATTTTTCCGCTGCATGAGGCATGGCGGGCTCATGAGCGTATGGAGACAAGCGCCCATATCGGCAAAATCATGCTGGATGTCGCCTAGAAGCGTCTTTATGAAAACCGCCAGGCGGGTTTGGCTTGCGGACGCATGGTCATTGGATTATATGTCGCATAATTCCGGAAATCAGTGGTAGCCACCACGCCCGCGGCCCCGGCGCGGACGAGGGCACCGCTTTATTGTTGAAAGGCTTTTCCATGTCTCAGTTGCTTATGCCGAAAGCCACCGCTGTTTGGCTGGTGGATAACACGGCGCTTTCGTTCGACCAGATTGCGAATTTTTGTAAATTGCACCCTCTGGAAGTGAAAGCCATCGCCGACGGCGAATCGGCACAGGGCATCAAAGGTCTGGACCCGATCAATACCGGGCAATTGACACGCGACGAAATTGCCAAGGCAGAGGCTGACGCCAACCATCCTTTGAAATTGTCGGAGCCGAAAGTATCTGTGCCGCAGGCCAAGAAGAAGGGCCCGCGCTACACACCGGTCTCCAAGCGCCAGGACCGTCCCAACGCTATTTTGTGGTTGGTGCGCAATCACCCTGAGTTGAAGATCGCCCAGATTTCGCGTCTGGTCGGCACCACCAAAAACACCATTGAGCAAGTGCGCGAGCGCACCCATTGGAACTCTGCAAACCTGCAGCCGGTCGACCCGGTGGCTTTGGGTCTGTGCTCGCAGATTGATCTCGACTTTGAAGTGGCCAAAGCAGCCAAGAACCGTCCGGCGGTTGTTGAGTCCGAGGAGCCTGTGGTTGAGCAGGAGGATGCGACATTGATGCCGACGACACACAGTGAAAACCTGTCGGCTGACGATGTGTTTGGTTCGTATGAAAAAGCTGCTGAACCGGAAGAAGCCGAAGACGAAATCGATGCAGATTCCGTGTTTGCCAAGCTGAAAGCGCTCAAAGGCAACGACGACACGCGCGACTAAGCGCTGGATTGCCCCGCCTTATGTGCGGGGCATACCCAATTCCAGATCAAAGTCTTTAGGTACATTGCCCAGCTGTTCTTGCTGGCGATAAAAGTCACGCAGGGTTTTGCCGGGTTCCGGCTTATAGGTCTCTCGTGTTTCCATCATATTAGCCATGCGGTCGATCCGGAAAACACGAAAGTCTTGGCGCAACTGGCACAAGGCAACCAAAGTCCAAGTACCGCCCCAAAACCATAATCCCAAAGGTTCAGCATCGCGGCTTGAGGTGTTGGCGCTGGCATCTTGATAGTCAAAGCGGATGATTTGCCTTTTCTCTACTGCATTTTCGAGGCGATCAATATTGTCACGGTCTTGCTCGGACATTTGAAACACCGGCGCGTGCACCGGCACGCGGTTAACGCGGGTACGTTCAGCTTCCGGCAGAACCGCTGAGATCTTAATCAAGGCTTCCTCAGCGGCACGCGCCATGCCGGCGCCACCCCAAGCCCGCACCATACGCGCGCCGGTAACAAGGGCGACAATCTCTTCATGATTGAACATCAAGGGCGGCAAATCAAACCCTTCACGCATGATATACCCGATACCGGCCTCGCCATCGATGGGAACACCGGTTGATTGAAGATCGGCGATGTCGCGGTATATCGTACGCTCGGAGACCTCAAGGCGCTCGGCGAGACGTTTGGCGGTGACAAGCCGACCGCCACGCAATTGTTGGACAATTTGAAACAGGCGGTCGGCGCGGCGCATCTTACTGCGCCCAGTTAAACAGGCCGATGGAATTGCCATCAGGATCTGTGATGTAGACGAAGCGGCCAACCGGCAACGGCACGATGGGTGAGACAACCTTGCCACCAGCGGCCTCAACGCGTGGCATAACTTCTTCAAGAGCGTCGGAAGCCAAAATGTGCACGGTCGGACCTTCGTTAGTCGGTGCGGGTTTACCCGGATAAAGATGGCCGAATGCGCCCGGTGTTTCGGGGTCCGCAAACCACACCATGGGGTTGGGCAAGACCGGGTTGTCGGCATATGTCATTTTGATGCCCAGAACAGTCTCGTAAAATGCTTGAGCAGCCTTCAAGTCGGTTACCGGTATTTCATACCAGCAGGCCAAGCCCGGTGTTTTAAGAACTTGGTCCATCGGCATGGTGGCGGCGGAATTGGGTTGGTCGGTCATCATGTGCTCCTCAGCGTGTTGATGACACTACAATCGCACACCCCTCCTGACACCATTGTGTCAGGAGGATTTGCGTATTACTCGGTTGGCTCTTCTGGCACCGGCGACAGATAGTTGAGCGCCAGGCGTCCGCCATCCACATTGACGGTCTCACCTGTCATATAGCCTGCTTCACGCGATGACAGGAACGAGACGACCGAGGCAATCTCAGCCGCTTCACCAATCCGGCCCAGAGGCGTGCGCGATAGAATTTTAGTGCGCGCAGCAGGATCACTGTTCACCGCGGCCAGCATTTCAGTCATGATTGAACCGGGCCCGACCGCATTGACGCGGATACCATAAGGCGCAAGCGACAGAGCCATCACTTTTGTCAGTTGGCCCAGCCCCCCTTTAGAGACGCAGTAGGGCACCTGATTGGGAATGGCGACCTGTGCGTTGATCGAGCTCATATTGACGATGGCACCCGCCGCGCCGCCATCTTTGACCTTTTGCACCATGTAGTTGGCTACAGCCTGTCCGGTGAGAAAAGCGCCTTTGAGATTGACGCGCATTACGCGGTCGAAATCCTCTTCGGACACATCAAGAAAATCGGCGGCGTGAACAATGCCTGCATTGTTGACCAATATGTCGATGTCGCCCCATGTCTCCAAAACGCCGGCGACCAGATTATGCACATCCAACCGGTTGCCGACATCGGCCGCAAAAAACTCGACGGGTCCATAATCTTTCAAGTCTTCAACGGCCTGTTTGGCCTTTGCTTTGTTGACATCGGCAATGGCCACGCGGGCGCCATCCTGAAGCAGTCGCTTGACGATTGC
>JBAUIL010000299.1:0-1655 GCA_049682915.1 Ahrensia sp.
CCAATGGCAATGCGCAATATTTTGAAAACAAAATTGCGACCGCGCGTTTCTTCTTTGACCGCATCATGCCGGAATCATCAGCGCACCTTGCGCGGATTTCAACCGGTGCAGACTCGATGATGGCTATCCCTGAAGAAGCATTCTAAGCCTTTCCTTCTCCCGCTTGCGGGAGAAGGTGGCCTCGCTTAGCGAGGTCGGATGAGGGTCTGCCATTGGTCAACCACCCTCTCCCAACTGCGACTAGGCGCGGTGGCGCGCCAAGTCTCGTATCCCTCTCCCGCCAAGCGGGCGAGGACAGGAGGAAGCAATGACGGATTTCACACTTTATGGTTTTTGGGAAAGTGGCAACGCCTACAAGGTGGCGTTGATGCTGGAGTTGAACGGGGCGGACTGGCAATGCCAGCGCGTGCCGTTTTTTGGCGGCGGCACAAAAACCGATGAATATCGCGCCATGAATGTGATGGCAGAAGCGCCGGTGCTGGTGCATCACCGCGATGATGGCGACTTCACGCTCAGCCAATCGGGCGCGTGCCTGACCTATCTGTCGAACCTGTTTGACACCTATGGTGCCGACACCGAGGCACAGGAGTATGACGTGCTGCGTTGGCTGCTGTTTGATAGCCAGAAAGTGTCCGGCTATGCGGGTCCGCTGCGCTTCATGCGGACATTTGCCAAGATGGAAGAAGGTCAATTGACCGAGAATTTTGAGCAGCGGCTGGGTGCTGCGCTCAAAGCGATGGACCTGGCTTTATCCGACAAACCGTTTTTGACCGGCGACACATGCACCATCGCTGATCTGGCCTGCCAAGGCTATCTGCATTGGCCAGAGCAGATTGGCATCACCTACGATAACCGACCCAATATTCAGCCATGGCTGGACCGCATTCGCGCCCTGCCCGGCTTCAAGACATCAGAAGAACTCATGCCATCGGGGCGCGATGCGCCCACGGCGGTTGCATAACAGGCGCGCTGCGCCACTGACGGGAGAACAAAATGGCTGATGCATTTATTTATGACGCGGTGCGCACACCGCGCGGACGCGGCAAAAAAGACGGCTCGCTGCACGAAGTGCCAACGCCGCGCCTCGCCGCCAAAGTGCTGGAAGCGCTGCGCGACCGCAACGACCTCGACACGTCCAAAGTTGATGACGTCATCCTCGGCAATGTGGACCCTGTCTATGAAGCAGGTGGCGACATTGCCCGCGCAGCCGTGTTTGAAGCGGGCTATGCCACCGAAGCGCCCGGCATGCAGATCAACCGGTTTTGTGCGTCAGGCCTTGATGCGGTGAACTTTGGTGCAGCGAAAATTGCCCAAGGTGCCGACGACATCGTCATCGCCGGAGGCGTTGAGAGCATGTCACGCGTCGGCATGGGTGCATCCGGCGGCGCGTGGTATATGGACCCGTCGGTCAATATTCCCGCTTTCTTCATGCCGCAGGGCGTGAGCGCGGATTTGATCGCCACCAAATATGGTTTCAGCCGTGATGATGTGGATGGCTATGCCATCGAAAGCCAGCGCCGATCAGCGGAAAGCTGGGAGAAAGGCCATTTCAAAAACTCAGTCATCCCGGTCAAAGACCAGAACGGCCTGACGATCCTAGACCGTGATGAACATATGCGACCCGGCACTGACATGCAGTCGCTCGGCTCGCTCAA
>JBAUIL010000300.1:0-5925 GCA_049682915.1 Ahrensia sp.
CAATCTTGGCCAAAAATTTGCAGTAGGAAAGACCAACCGACACTGTGATGCCGATTTCCTTTTCGACCTTTTTCGCAAAGCGCGCCAGAACGCGGGCAGGGCTGTCGCCATGCAACCGTTGGGTGCCGCTAAGATCCAAAAACGCTTCGTCGATGGAGATCGGCTCGACCAAGGGAGTGAGCGTCTCCATGGCTTGGCGCACATCGCGTCCCACTTGCGCATATTTTTCCATATTGGGGCGCACAACCACAGCATCCGGGCAGGCTTGCAGCGCTTTGAACATCGGCATGGCAGAGCGCACACCGCGCACCCGCGCAATATAGCACGCCGTGGACACCACACCGCGCGTGCCGCCGCCAATGATCACCGGCTTGTCGCGCAGTGAAGCATCATCACGCTTTTCCACCGCCGCGTAGAATGCATCGCAATCAATGTGGGCGATTGATAGCGCATGCAATTCAGCATGCCGCACCAGCCGTGGGCTGCCGCAATGCAGGCACCGGCGTACCGCGGGTGCGCTCGGCGTCATGCAATCACGGCAAAAGCCATCCTTGGCGTTGAGATCAGGTGCGTCAGAAACCATCGTTTATCGTCACCACGCCCGTCACGGCGCTAAACAAACTCACCGGGGCCGGGCACAGCTGGACCGCTCAAGGCAGCATGTGCCTTGCCAATCTGTGCCGGATCCAGTGCATTGTCTTCGCAAAAGCGCATCAGTGTCGGTTCGTGGGCCAACAAAAACTCCAGCACGCCGGCCAAAAAGCCTGGCTCGTTGGCGGCGACCCGAATGGCGTCGGGCTCGATTCCCGTCAGGTTCATAAACCGGTTGATTAACTCACCATCGGCGGCAATCCACCCGAGCGCCGCGATGCCAATAGCGCTCGCATCGGCATTTACAGCGTTGTTAGCCATGGTTTACCCTTTGGTTTGCACAGTCGGCGCGTGACAATCATACTGAATGTGATAACCGATTTCTACGGGGCACTAAAGCAATCATGACAGCAACAACGGTTGAACATACGCAATGACGAAAAAGGTGATGATTGTTGAGGACAATGAACTCAACATGAAGCTGTTCAACGATATCATAGAAGGTATCGGATACACGACGATTCAAACCCGCGATGGCATGCAAGCGCTGGACATTGCGCGCCAAACCATGCCCGATCTTATCCTGATGGATATTCAGTTGCCCGAAGTGTCTGGTTTGGATGTCACAAAATGGCTCAAAGCCGAGGACGCGCTGCGCCATATTCCCGTCATTGCCGTCACCGCTTTTGCCATGAAAGGCGATGAGGAACGCATTCGCCAGGGCGGGTGTGAAGGCTATATGTCAAAACCTATCTCCGTTCCTAAATTTATTGAAACCATTAAGGCGTATCTTGGTGATGCTTAATTGCAGGGAACTGGGAAACGCACAAAATGACAGCACGAATTCTCGTCGTCGACGACATCCAAGCCAATATTGATCTCCTCAAATCACGCCTTGAAGCGGAATATTTCGAGGTTTTGACCGCTGATTCAGGCAAAAAAGCGCTGGATGTGCTCGATACGGAAGTTGTCGACATCGTGCTTCTCGATATCATGATGCCGGAAATGGATGGCTTTGAAGTCTGTTCGCGGATGAAAGCAAACCCGGCTGTTTCCCACATTCCCGTGGTCATGGTGACGGCGCTGGACCAGGCTGAAGACCGAAATAAGGGCCTTGCAGTCGGTGCCGACGACTTTTTGACAAAACCGGTTAATGAAACCCAACTGTTTGCACGCGTCAAAAGCCTGGTGCGTTTGAAACTGCTGACAGATGAGTTGCGCCTTCGCGCTGTCACCACGCGCGATATTGCGGTGCGTGACCTTTTGGATCCGGCCAAGGCTGATAGTGCGGACAAGCCACGCGTGCTGCTGGTAGATGAGCGCCGTTCAGCGTTTGAGCGCATCAGCGGAATTTTGCGTGCCCATGCGGTGGTTGAACATGTCACAGAGCCGCAAACCGGCTTGCTCCGCGCGGCAGAAGAACAATTTGACTGCGTATTTGTGGCGGCAGATTTCTCCAATTTCGATCCGCTGCGACTGTGCTCACAATTGCGGTCGCTTGAACGTACACGCTTTTTGCCCATCATTATGGTGTGTGACGAGCAGGGCGATAAATTCATTTCCCGCGCGCTTGAGCTGGGCGTGAACGACTATCTGGTGCGTCCACTGGACCCCAACGAGGTGATTGCACGCCTTAAAACTCAGGTGCGACGCAAGCGCTACCATGAGGGCCTGCGCACCAATGTGGCAGAATCAGTGGAAATGTCGGTAACCGATGGTTTGACCGGCCTCAACAACCGCCGCTACCTCGACCAACATTTATCAACGCTGGTAGAGCGTGCAAAATCGCGCGGCCGCGAATTGTCGATCATGATCACCGATATTGACCGCTTCAAGCTGGTCAACGACACCTATGGCCACGCGGTGGGTGATGACGTGCTGCGCGAATTTTCCAAGCGCCTACGCGCCAATATCCGGGGAATCGATCTGGCCTGCCGCTATGGCGGCGAAGAGTTTGTCGTCGTCATGCCGGACACCAGTGCCATCGTCGCCGCAGAAGTGGCTGAACGGCTGCGTGAGAGCATTGATGCGATGCAATTCACCGTTGCCGCCGGCAAGCAGCAGATTGCCGTCACAGCAAGTGTCGGCGTTGCGAGCCTTGTTGACCGCAAAACCGACAGTGGTGAAACACTGATGGAAAAAGCGGACAAAGCGCTCTATGAGGCCAAGAACAATGGCCGCAACCGGGTTGTCAGCAAAGCCGCGTAAAACGTTGAATAAAATAAAAAAGCCGCCCATCGAGGCGGCTTTTTTAATGGTCGAAAAAGCGAATTTACTTAATTTTCGCTTCTTTGAAATCAACGTGCTTGCGCGCGATTGGATCGTATTTACGCTTGACCATTTTCTCGGTCATTGTGCGGCTGTTTTTCTTGGCGGTGTAGAAAAAGCCGGTGTTTTCTGTCGAAAGCAGTTTGATTTTGATTGTTGTAGCTTTGGCCATAATCGTGCACCTGTCATCGGAAATAAAAAGACCGGTGCGCGGCGTTTGCCAGCTCCGGATTTGGCGCGAAACTACGGATTAAGCGGCAAATGTCAAGCGCTACTCGTCGCGGATGTATTGCTTGCCATATCGGGTGTGCACACAGGGGCGTTGTGCCGCTTTTCCGGCGGTTAGAAACCGTTGGGTTTGTTGCAGCATGAAGGCCGTGATGCGGTGTATTTTCAACTTGTCGAGCTGTGCTATGTCCACCCATTCCAATTCCAACAGCTCATTGTCGGGCGCGGATGGCGCCGGTTCAAAGTTTGAGCGTGTGGAGATAAAAAACCGGGTGTCATAGCGCCGGACCTGCCCGGGTGGCGTTATGGCGCGGCCGAGATAATGCAGCCTGAGCGCGTCGGTATTTTTGGCCTGAAAGCCGGTTTCTTCTGTCATTTCGCGTAGCGCCGCGCGCGCAATTGTTTGCGCCGTGTTGGCGGTCGCACGCGCAGGCAAGCCGCGCAGGACACATTCCACTTCTGCCGGTTCAAGCACGTCCGCCCCGCGATAATCCTGTCGCTCCACACCGCCGCCGGGAAACACATGATAGCCCGGCATAAAGACGTGCGCATCCGAGCGCCGCCCCATCAAGATGAGCGGTGTGCCGTCGTTATGGTCGATGGTAATGAGCGATGCCGCCAGACGCGGACGCAGCGCCGTGCTTTTAGGCATGTGTTTCCGGGTCAACGTCATGGCGGGCAATTTCATCATCAGCGCCGCCAAAGCCATGCATATAGTTGGCCCATTGCATGCCGATAACCGCGCCTTTGATGGGTTGCAACAGCGCCACCGCCATGATGATTGTGAGCGGCACCCAAATTGCGAGATGTACCCAGGCAGACCAGTCGACCAACCGCTCAACAATCACAAAGCCCGCTACGATGACGTGGCCGACAATGAAGATGTTCAGATAAGCAGGAAAATCATCGGCCCGATGATGGCTCAACGTCTCGCCGCATTGCGCACATTCTGGCGTTGATTTTGCAAAACCGGCAAAAAGCTTGCCCTCGCCACACTGTGGACAACGCCCGCCAAAACCACGCATCATCGCGCGCCACACCGAACGATCGGGGCGGTCCGGCTCGGCGCCATAAATATGTTCGTGGGTGCTCATTGATGCTCTCCTAACGGCGTTTGTTGCCCCGTCCAGGCGGTGGCCCACCGGCCTTGGCGCGGCCCGGCCTGCGCGTAGCGGCCCGTTTGGCCTTGTGGCGCGACTGGCGTGAAAAGCCAAGGTCGCGCGGTTCTGTTTCCATGTCAAAGCGCATCGTGCCGCTCAGGCCCGCGACTTCGGCAATTTTTATCTCGACCGCATCGCCCAGCCGATAGCCTTTGCCGGAGCGCTCGCCCACCATGGCGTGGCGGCCTTCATCGTGATGGAAATATTCGCTGCCCAAGCTGGCTGCGGGCACGAACCCGTCAGTGCCATAAGTTGCCAACGCAACAAACAGGCCACCTTTGACGACCCCTGATATGCGGCCATCATAGGTCGCGCCGATATTGTCTTCCAAATGCAACGCAATCAGCCGGTCGACAGTGTCCCGCTCGGCGTTTGACGCCCGCCGCTCGGCTTTGGAGATATGGGCTGCAATATCGCGCAAGCCTTCCACGCCAGTGTCTGGTGTGCCATCGTCGCCAACGTTCAACGCGGCAATCAGCGCACGGTGCACGATCAAATCCGCATAGCGCCGGATCGGGGAGGTAAAATGCGCATAGCGTGCCAGATTCAAACCGAAATGGCCGTAATTGTCGGGCGAATATTCCGCCTGGCTTTGTGACCGAAGCACAACGGAATTGACGAGATCGGCATGGTCTGTGCCAGCCACTTTCGCCAAAATCTGGTTGAAAGCAGCAGGGCGCAATTGCGCACCGTGCGCCAGGCCGATGTCCATCGTTTTCAAAAATTCGCGCAGTGCTTCCTGCTTGGCCAGCGATGGTGTGTCATGAACACGAAACACCAGTGCTTGGCTTGCGCGTTCCAGCGTTTCCGCGGCCGCGACATTGGCCTGGATCATGCACTCTTCAATCAGCTTGTGCGCATCAAGCCGTGGCGGAATGACAATCCTGTCGACCGTGCCGTCTTCACGCAGTTTGATTTTGCGCTCAGGCAAATCAAGCTCCAGCGGCTGGCGCGCATTGCGGCCTTTCAGCATCGTTCCATACGCTGCCCATAGCGGCTTGAGGATGGTCTCCAGCACTTGGGATGGTGCAGCATCGGGCATACCGTCAATGGCCGCTTGCGCCTGCTCATAGGCCAGCTTGGCGTGGCTCCGCATCATGATGCGGTGAAACCGGTGGTCTATCTTGTGGCCTTGCGCATCAAACACCATGCGCACAGCCATGGCTGGCCGGTCTTCGCCCTCGCGCAGCGAGCACAGATCATTGGAAATGCGCTCCGGCAACATCGGCACCACGCGATCGGGGAAATAGACCGAGTTGGCACGTTTCAACGCTTCTTTGTCCAGCGCGCTGCCCGTCCGCACAAAATGCGCCACATCGGCAATTGCCACGGTCACGATATGACCACCGAGATTGGCGGGTGAGGGATCGGTTTGAGCAAAAACCGCATCGTCATGATCTTTGGCGTCCGCCGGATCGATGGTGATCAGCGGCACATCCCGCCAGTCTTCGCGCGGCGCCACGAGCGCCGGAGGCGTGGCATTGGCCGCTTCATCGAGCACGTCATGGGGGAAGACATGGGGAATATCATGCGCATGAATAGCGATCATCGAAACCGCCTTCTCACTGCTCAGTGAGCCGACCACCGACGACACTTTGGCTTTTTTCAAGCCATAACGCCCAACCTTGGTAATGTCGATTTCGACCAGATCACCATCTTGCGCCTTGCCGAGATCGGC
>JBAUIL010000301.1:0-1857 GCA_049682915.1 Ahrensia sp.
GAGCAGCTCAAGGCGCAGGGTAAAACCATTGTGCTGATTACGCATAAGCTGCGCGAAATCATGGCGATTACCGATGATGTGTCTGTGATGCGTCAGGGCACCATGGTGGCCACCCGCAAGACCGCTGACACCTCGGTGGAGGAGTTGGCCGAACTGATGGTTGGCCGCCGCGTTTTACTGCGGGTCGAAAAGGGGCCTGCCAATCCCGGCGACGTCAAACTCGCCGTCCAAAACCTAACCGTCAAGGACAGCCGTGGCGTGACCATGGTGGACAATGTCTCGCTGAATGTGCGCGCCGGTGAAATCGTCGGCATTGCCGGTGTTGCGGGTAATGGCCAGAGCGAATTGATGCAGGCAATCGCCGGTATTCGCCGGGCCCAAAGCGGCACTGTGCATCTGGACGGTGAGGCGATTGACGTCACCGGCGAGGCAGAACCGGCATTGCTGCGGCAAAAGGGCATGGCGCATGTGCCCGAAGACCGCCACCACATGGGCCTGGTGCTTGCCTTTGAGGAGAGCGAAAACAACATTCTCGGCTATCACGACGACAGCAATTACGTGAACGGGCCGATGCTCGACATTGACGGTATCCGTAGTGATGCCCGCGAGAAAATCGAAAAATACGATATCCGCCCGGCCAATTGCCGCCTCAAGACAGCTAATTTTTCCGGTGGCAACCAGCAAAAAATTGTGCTCGCGCGTGAAATGGAGCAAGACCCGACTGTGCTGATCGTCGGTCAGCCGACGCGCGGCGTCGATGTGGGTGCGATTGAGTTCATTCACAAGCGCATCATCGAGATGCGCGACGCGGGCAAAGCGGTGTTGCTGGTGTCTGTGGAACTGGACGAGATCCGCGCTTTGTCCGACCGAATATTGGTGATGTTTGCCGGTCGCGTCGTCGGAGAACGGGGACCTGACGCGACAGAAGGCGAGCTGGGCCTGCTGATGGCCGGCGTCGAAGACGCACAGGAGGCGGCGGAGTGAGTTTGCGTTTTCTATTGGCAGCAGCAACAGCGCTTTTGAGCATGACCCTAACCAACGCCCAGGCGGAGACGGAGGCGACCTTGCAGGCCGGGGCTGAAGGTACTTATTCTGCCAGTGTGCGCACCATCACGCTGCTGCTGGACATGACGCCGGAAGTGGACGGTGTGCGGTCTGCAAAGTACCAGGTGCTGGAAAACGGCGCGCCGGTCTATCGCGGGTCGGAAGATGAGCTGTTTTCGCTTTCTTACGGACCTCATTTTCGCATCATGGAGATGGATAACACCAACCAAACGCCGGAGATTTTCATCTCGACCTATAGCGGCGGTGCCCATTGCTGCAATGAAATCACCGTGCTGACGAAAACAGATCAAGGCTGGAAAGCCGTTGATGCCGGGGCTTATAATGGCGACCCCGAAAGCCTCTATCCACGTGATGTTGACGGCGATGGCATCAGCGAGATTGTCACGTACGACAACCGTTTTCTTTACGAGTTTGCGTCTTACGCGGGCTCCTACGCACCGCGCCAGATTTTGGCGTTGCGCGGCGCTGATATCGTCGATGTCAGCACTGAGGAAGCCTATCGCTGGTCAATCCAGGCGGCACTCGACCAGATGGGCGAAATGCCGGATGCAGGCGAAGAGCGCAATTCATGGCTTGTCACCTACGCTGCGACGCTGTTGCAGCTCGGCCAGGATGATCCGCTGGATTTTGCGCTTGGTAGCTACGATAAAACCGTCGACTGGGGCATGATCCGCTGCGCCATGCCTAAGCGCGATGGCCTGTGTCCAGACGGCCAAGAAATCAATATCGGCTTTGAGGCGGCATTGACCGAATTTCTCACCGAAACCGGCTATTTGAAAGCGGAGTAACGAT
>JBAUIL010000302.1:0-5063 GCA_049682915.1 Ahrensia sp.
ACCAAGCTGTGAATAAAAGAGGAAAATCACAATGTTTACACGTTTCATCAAAGACGAATCTGGCGCGACTGCAATCGAATATGGCCTGATCGCAACACTCATCTCAGTGGCACTCATCGGTGGCGCATCTGCGCTCGGTGGCCAGCTGAACAACCGGTTTAACGGCCTGAGCCGTACAATCCGCGGCTAACCGCCAGCGACACAGATATTTGAAAGCGGCCCGTGCTTTGCGCGGGCCGTTTTCGTTTGTGGTTTTTGGCTGAACAGCGCCAGCAGCTGTCAGCAGCAACTGGCGCAAACAGAAGCTTCGCTGTTAAGCGATATCGCGCGCTTCTGATGCGGCCATGGCATCAAGCGCTTGTGGCCGGAATACGATGGTCAACGGGCTTTCCGATGCGATGGCGCGTTGCAATTGGCTTTCACCCTCATCGGCAAAAATCTGCTCCCACTCCCGCAGTTTCGGGCCATAGATTCCCAACGCGTTCATGACGGCGGTTTTCTGCTCGCGGGTGGCATGGCCGACCATGGTGACGCCGAGGCACAGCAAATGCTCGGTATCGGCAAACGATGCGCCTGTCACCGGCACCACGATGACCGACTGCTTGCCGATGAAACCGGTTTGCAGCGCGTTGGCATCCAGCGCTGCACCCAACACACCCAGCGCTCTGCCGCCATCAGCAAAAGATGCAAGCGCCGGTTGGTTTTGACTGAGCGGGTTCAACCGCACCTCTTTGCCTTGCACATCGAGCAGCGCGGTGAATTCGATATTCTCGATCATGCGCGACAGCGAGGCCAATGTCTTGCGGTTGTCAAAGCTCATGCGGCTATCAGCGAGACTGACTGTCGCCAAAGCGTCACGCACTTGTACACTCAGCGCGTCTTCCGGTCGGCTGGTGCCGACTGTGACCGTCTTGGCCTGGTGACGGATTGTGTCTACCGGGCGCGATGTTTCCTCATAGGCTTTCTGCAAGGGCATCACCGCGCCGATGGCCAGATCGCGAATGTCTTCGCCGGCGGCATGGGCAGCACCAATCAGACGTGCGGAGCGTGCCACATGGGCGATATCGCTGGCACCAAGACCGGAGTTGAACGCGCCTTGGGTGGCGTCTGCCACAAAAGCGTCAAGCGCTTCCAAAAGCGCGTCGGGATCGGCATTATCCGCACCCATGGCAACGAGGCCCAGCTGCGCATTGATGGTTTTCAGGCGTTGCGCACCTTCATCAATGGCGCGTGCGGCATAAAAGCCGAACAAATGACCTGCGACCGTCGCCAGCACAAAGGCCAAATCGCCGCCAATGGCAGGCAATGCGATAACCCGCTCAGCATAATCGCCAAACGCTTCCGCATCATGGCCCTCGGTGGCAAACACCACTGGACGGCCATTATGGGCTTTAAAGATCGCCGCTTCCTTGACCACATCACCCACCAGATCGCCGGGCAGGTCATTGGCGATGACCAGCGTCAAAGGCTCAGTCGACAAATCGATGTGTTTTTTATCTTCGGTGTAGTCGACCGGAATGGATTTGTAGCACAGCTCCGACAGCTTGATGCGGATTTCGAGCGCGGCGATGTGGTTTGCGCCGGAACCGGTGACTGCCCAGTAGCGCGCAAACGGCGCCAATGATTGCGCGCATTCGGCAATGTGGTCACGCCCGTTCAGAATAGACTGGATGTGGTTGGGCAGCTTTTCCAATTCGCCCATTTCATAGGCCAGTTCAACCGGCGTCATGGTGCCCAGTTGCTCGGCAATGAACAAAGCGGTCAGCTTGCCCGCCGTGATCTGGCTGTAGAACGCTTTTGTTGAGGCTACCGACATCTCGACGTCGCGACCATCGGAGGTAAACAGCACAGAATCGGATTTACGGACGAGATCGGAATTACGACGGTTGACGATGGCGTGAACGAAGGCGCCACGCTCACGCGCCAGATCGACCGCGCGGTTGGTGTCGGTTGTGGTGCCAGATTGCGAGACCGCGATCACCAGCGAACGCTCAAAGTCATAGGCTTCGATGTCGGCAGACAGCTCTGATGAGCGCACAGATTCAACGGGGATCCGCGCACGCGCGTCGCGCGCGATGGCGCGTTCAATCAACTCGCCAATGCCGACAGCGGCAACACCGGCGGTGCCCTGACCGATGACATAGATCCGCTTGATGCCGCGGTTGAGCGCCTTGCGCATCTCTTTCCAGATATCGGTGGTCAGTTCGTCAAAAGCGACCATGCCGTCCTGTGCCACGCGATAGCGCCCGCGCAGCGTTTTGGCGACGCTTGAAGGGCCGTCATTGATTTCTTTTTCAAGGAAAAAGCCATAGTAACCACGGAAAATATCGCGGGCGTAAATCTGGATTGGTTCGGCTTTCAGCGGCGCGTCCTTACCATCGGTGATGGTGCGTACCTGCGGCGCATCTTCCAGCGCATCCAGCCGGATGACAGAGCCACCGGCAACGGAGCGCGCAAGATTGTAAGAAGAGCGTGAGACATTGCACAGGCCGTAGACTTCGGACGCGAAAATCCAGCCATCATCCAACCGCGATGCCTGCAAGCCCTGGCCGGAGCCCTTTTGCGCCAGATAGGTGACGCCCGGTTCTTTCGGGTCGATACAGCCGATGGCGACGGAACCGTCCAAGCGGCGCATTGCCGCGCGGAAACGGTCGAGACGGTCGCCACCGTCAGCGCCGATCAGCCGGTCGGCCAAGGGAATAATCTTTGCGTCCGTGGTGATGGAGGGCTCGACCGCGCGCTGACGCCCGGTGACGATTTCATTTTCCAGATCCAGATGATTGTCGACATCACCATTGAGCGCGTACATCGCGCCCAATGCAACATCGCTTGCCCGATTTGCATCGTCAGTCAATGATGGATTGTGGGGGTGGCAATTGGCAACCGAAATTACCCCGTGGGACGCCCAGCGTGTGTGTGACAGAATATTGGCGCATTGGGCGTGTGGAGCGAGCGCCCACAGCAATTCATCGCTCCTCATCGCCGCACGGATTGCTTCGCCATTGTCGCCGAGACTGCCCACCAGATTGGCGGTTTTGAACACAAATGTCAGCACAGGACGACCGGCATGATCATCATCGCGGTAGACAGCCAAATGATCGGCGTGAACCGCACTCTGGCGGTCGGTCAGAGCCATCGCATGGGCGGGCGAGAGGCCGGACAGCACGTGCGCATCAACCGGGAATTGTACCGCGATGCCCGCACTGTCGCGGCCACGCACTTCCAGCTTGTCGATGGCGCGCAACACATATTCAGTGGCGATGGCCACTTGCAGCGCATGGCCTTCCGGCGCACGACCGCCCAGCAGCGCCAGCGATTGGCGGGCATGCTCAACCACTTCCGCCTGTAATTGCCAGCTATAGTCGCGCAGGCCCTCAATCAGCGGGTCAAGTTCGGTTTGCCCGGCTTCTGACAAGGCTGTCAGCGCTTTTTCAGCGTCGGCCAGCGTCGCGGCAAAGGCTTCTACTTTGGCGGCGAGCGCATCGTCAGTTGCAATGGCGCTTACCATGCCGATTGACATCAAGGTGGCGTAGTTTTCCTGCAAAGCATTGATGACACCCTGAAGCGCATCGGCGCCGTCGCCGGTTTTCGGGGCCGCTTTGGCTTTGTCCGCCAGGGCGATCAGCCAGCTGGCATCAGCCGTTTGCGCTGTCAGCGGTTTGGTTACAAATCCTGCGATACCGCACATGGGCTGGCTCCACTTTGATATTTTCCATCGTGATCTAGCAAAAAACCATTGCTGAATCGTTTGTTTTCATTGCGCATCGATTTGCGCACTTGCCGCGTGGTTGCCAATCAACTCGCGTAACGGCCTGTTACACGCTTATCGTAAATGACGACACATCGACAAGCATCAGCGCCCAACGGTCAAAATGTTGCCATGATCATAGCAAAAGCTGTGTTTGGTCGGCTCTCGGGTCGATGTCCGGCACAAGGCCCGTCCCCCGCCAATCCGGACGGTGACAATCCAGCCCCCCCTCTTTGGGTTGTCGCTTGCTTATGCACACAGGACTGTATCGCCCCGCGGTACAGTCCTGTTGCTTTTTCGCCTGTTGTTTTTCAACACTGCTTTGACACCGCCCCATGATGGCGGCACAACGACACAAAACCTCAACTCAATCTGAAGGCCCCCCCCATGTCGACACCTCTTGCGCTGGAACCGGTTTTAGCCGAACTCGACCAATCACTGGATGCCAGCGTTGCGCGCTTGCAGGATTTGTTGCGCATACAGTCGATTTCCACCGATCCGGCCTATGCGGAACAATGCGCGACTGCCGCGCAGTCCTTGGTTGATGATTTGGTTTCATTGGGGTTTGACGCCACGGTGCGTGAAACACCGGGCCACCCCATGGTTGTTGCCCATCATGACGGCGCCCACGACAATGCGCCGCACGTGCTGTTTTACGGCCATTACGATGTGCAGCCCGTCGACCCGCTGAATTTGTGGCACGCTGATCCGTTTGATCCGAAAATCGCAGAACAGGACGGGGTCAAGGTGATCACGGGTCGCGGCTCATCAGACGACAAAGGCCAGTTGATGACATTTGTGGAAGCGTGCCGCGCCTACAAAGCAATTCATGGCGCACTGCCCTGCAAGGTGACGATTTTATTTGAGGGCGAAGAGGAAAGCGGCTCGCCGTCACTGAAACCGTTTCTGGAGGCCAACAAGCAAGAATTGAAAGCCGATGTCGCTTTGGTGTGCGACACCAATATGTGGGACCGCGAGACGCCTGCCATTTCTGCGGGCCTGCGCGGCCTGGTAGGTGAGGAAATCACGGTGAAAGCGGCGGACCGCGATTTGCACTCGGGCTATTTCGGCGGTGCGGCGGCAAACCCAATCCATATTTTGGCCAAAGCGCTGGCCGATCTGCACGATGATGATGGCCGCGTGACCATTGCCGGCTTTTATGACGGTGTGGAAGAAACGCCCGAACAGATCAAACAAAGCTGGGCAACGTTGGGCCGCGATGATGAGAGCTTTCTGGGTGCCATCGGCTTGAAATATCCATCCGGTGAAAAAGGCCGCACAGCGCTGGAACTGACCTGGGCGCGCCCGACCTGTG
>JBAUIL010000303.1:0-1847 GCA_049682915.1 Ahrensia sp.
CGATCTATATGGGCAAAAAGGGCGCAGGCCATTTCCGCGCGCACATGCTGGCTTTCGGTGCGGACCCGAAGACGCCGATCACCATCATGAGCAATATTTCGCGCGCCGACCAGCACAGCGTAACCACCACGCTCGACCAGTTGGCGGACACTGTCGCCCGCGTCGAAAAGCGCGGCCCGGCGGTCATTCTGTTTGGCCTTGGCGCGCCAGCGACACCGCAAAAGGCAATCATTCAAGCCACTCTTGTGGAGGCGTCGCTATGAGCCAACCACAAAAACGATTTGTTGTAACCGCCAATGATCTGTTCAGCGGTGATGTCGTTTACTTCACCGAACGCCATGATTGGGCTGGTGCGCTTACCGATGCAGCCATCGCGCTCGACAAGGCCGCCGCCGACGCGCTGCTGGCGCTGGCTAACCAGCAGCAAGACAAAATCGTCGGTGCTTATATTGCCGATGTAACGCTTGACGCCGACGGCACGCCGCAACCGGTGCATTTCCGCGAAGTGTTCCGCACGCGCGGACCTTCCAACTATTTCCACGGCAAACAGGCAGAGGTCTGATCCGATGTATGCTTACAATGATTTTGACGCGACATTTGTCCGCAACCGCGTGGCGGAATTCCGCGATCAGGTGGCGCGGCGCATCGATGGTTCGCTGACCGAAGATGAGTTCAAGCCGCTACGCTTGAAGAATGGGCTCTACCTGCAATTGCATGCCTATATGCTGCGGGTGGCAATTCCCTATGGAACGCTCAACGCCAAACAAATGCGCCAATTGGCGATGATTGCCGAGCGTTGGGACAAGGGCTACGGCCACTTCACCACACGGCAAAACATCCAGTTCAACTGGCCGAAACTGGAGGACGTCGCCGACATTCTCGATGCTTTGGCAGACGTGGAAATGCACGCCATCCAGACATCCGGCAATTGCATTCGCAACGTGACGGCAGATCATTTTGCCGGTGCGAGCGCCGACGAAATCGAAGACCCGCGCCCGACGGCGGAACTGCTGCGCCAATGGTCAACCGATCATCCCGAATTTCAATATCTGCCGCGCAAATTCAAAATTGCGATCACCGGCGCACCCAACGACCGCGCAGTGACCAAGGCGCACGATATCGGCCTGCGCATGGTGCGCAATCAAGCCGGTGAGCCGGGCTATGAAGTGATTGTGGGCGGTGGCCTCGGTCGCACGCCGATGGTGGGCAAGACCGTGCGGGACTTTCTGCCGAAAGCGGATCTGCTGCCCTATCTGGAAGCGATTTTGCGGGTCTATAATCTGTCCGGGCGGCGCGACAACAAATATAAGGCGCGCATTAAAATCCTGGTCCATGAAACCGGTACGGAAGAAATAAAAGCGCTTATCGAAGAAGCATTTATCGAGCAAAAAGCCAAGTTCGGCGGTGCTGATCCGGCCTTGGTTGCCGCGCTGGAAGCGGCGTTTGCGCCACCGCTTTTCGACAATACCCAGTCGTTGGATTTTGACCGCGCGCAGTCCCGTGATCCGATTTTCCGGTCGTTTGTTGAAACCAATGTCGCCGAGCATAAAAACCCAGCCTATGGCATCGTGTCCGTTTCGCTCAAGCCAGTTGGCGGCACGCCGGGAGACGCGAGTGCGGCACAAATGCGCGCTTTAGCCGATATTGCGGAGCGGTATGGCCATGATGAACTGCGCGTCAGCCATGAGCAAAACATCATCCTGCCGCATGTGCGCAAAGCCGACATTCCAACCGTCCATGCCGCGTTGAAGGAGGCCGGACTGGCAACGGCCAATATCGGCCTGCTGTCTGACATTATCGCCTGCCCGGGTATGGATTACTGCGCGCTGGCCACCGCGCGCTCCATC
>JBAUIL010000304.1:0-17959 GCA_049682915.1 Ahrensia sp.
TCGATTTTTATCCCAAGCTGCAGGAAGAAACCGGCATGAATGTCGGCTTCAGCCGCGTCTCCAACATCCGTATCGCCCAGACACCGGACCGCTGGGACGAATATATGTATTATAAAGGCATTGCCGAAACGCTGGGCATTGAAGTGGAGGTGCTCACGCCTGCGCAGATCAAAGAGATTTGGCCGCTGGTCAACGAAGAGGGCCTGATCGGCGGTATCCGCCATCCGGCGGACGGCTACATTCAGCCTGCCGATTTGACGCAAGCGCTGGCAACCGGCGCGCGCAACCATGGCGCCACCATCTACCGCAACACCACAGTGACGGCGATTAGCCAGCGCGATGATGACAAGTGGGTGGTGACAACTGACAAGGGTGAGATCGTCGCCGATCACATCGTGTCCGCTACCGGCAACTTTGCGCGCAAGACCGGCGAAATGGTGGGCCTGAATGTGCCGGTCATTCCCGTCGAACACCAATATATCGTCACTGAGGCACACCAGGCCATCAAAGACCGCAAAGCAGCCGGTGAGCCGGAGATGGGCGTTTTGCGGGACGCGGATTCTGCATGGTACCTGCGTGAGGAAGCCGGTGGCTTGATCCTTGGCCCCTATGAGCCGGGCGCGCCTGCCTGCTATGTCGATGGCCCGTCAGATGAAAGCGAGTATGAGCTGTTCCAGGAAGATCTCGACCGCATCTCGCCGCATATTGAAAGCGCGATGGATCGCGTGCCGATCTTCGGTGAGGTGGGTGTGAAGAAAGTCTATAATGGCGCGATTGCCTACACGCCGGATGGTTCGCCCATCATCGGGCCTGCGCCGGGGCTGAAAAATTTCTGGCTCAATGAAGGCCACTCTTTCGGCATCACGGCTGCTGGTGGCGCGGGCTGGCAATTGGCTGAATGGATTATTGATGGTGAGCCGACCATTGACATGGCGGGCGTGGACCCGCGCCGGTTTGGCCCTTACGCCACCGAAGGCTATCTGATCGAGAAAAACGAAGAGGCTTATGCCAACGTCTTTACGCTGCATTACCCGGAAGAAGAGCGCCATGCTGGCCGCCCGCTGAAAATGTCGCCATCGTATGACCGGCAGAAAAAGCTGGGCGCTGTGTTTGGCTGCGTCTATGGCTGGGAGCGCGCCAACTGGTTTGCGCCATCGGCTGACTACGAAGTGTCGGATGCCGACAAAGAATATCCCGATGTTATCGCCAAGAACCATCTATGTTCGCCCCAGGACGGCAAATATAAAGAGCGCTTGCGGTTTGGGCGCTCCAACGCGTTCGAGCATGTCGGCAATGAGGTCAAAAACGTCACCGAGAATGTCGGCCTGCTCGACATGACGCCGTTTGCCAAGCTGGAAGTCTCCGGCCCCGGCGCGCGCGATTTCCTCGAATATGTCTTTGCCAATAAGATTCCCAAGAAGCAGGGCCGGATTGCGTTGTGCCACTTGTTGACCCCTGCCGGCGGCGTGCGCAGCGAGTTTACCGTGTTTGAGCGGGCTCCGGGCGTTTTCTATCTGGTGTCGGCTGGTGCGCTGGAAAACCACGACCAGGACACGCTGATGAAACTGGTGCCAACCGACGGCTCCGTGACCATCAAGTCGATCACCCAGCAAATGGGCGTGCTGGTATTGGCAGGGCCGAAGTCGCGCGCGGTGATGGAAAAAATCACCCGCACGGACATGTCCAACGAAAATTTCAAATGGCTGTCCGGCCAGCATATTTCAATCGGCCGCGCCAATGCGTACGCGCTGCGGGTCAACTTTGTGGGCGAACTTGGCTGGGAGTTGCACCACCCCCTGGAGATGCAAAACTATATCTATGACACTGTGATGGAAGCGGGCGCGGAGTTCGGCATCAAGCCGTTCGGTATCCGGGCGATGAGTTCCATGTCGGTGGAGAAATCCTACCGGCTGCCGGGGCGTGAACTGTCCATTGAATACAACGCGCTGGAAAGCGGGCTGGATCGCTTTGTGCGGCTCGACAAGCCTGATTTCATCGGCAAGGCAGGCGTGGAAAAGGCAAAGGCTGACGGGTTGAAGTGGAACTTCGTCACACTGGAAGTGCACGATGTGACCGATTACGATCCACGTGGCTCGGAAGCGATCTATGACATGGACCAAAACCTGATCGGCCGTGCAACCAACGGCGCGTATGGTTGGCGCACCGGCAAGTCGCTGGCCTTGGCCATGCTCAAGCCGGAGCACGCAGCCGAAGGCTCCACCGTGCAGATCAAAATGCTCGGCAAGCTATACAAGGCGACGGTCATTGCCGAAAGCCCGTTTGATCCGGAGAACAACGCGCTTCGGGCTTGATTCAATCTCGCGCCAAGGCGGCGAAAATGCCGCCTTGGCGTTTGGCCACAACACGCTATCATGCTTGAATGAAAGCATTCTGGCTTATCCGTTCACTGCTTGTAGTTGCCGCCCTTGCTTGGTGCGCCGTGGTTGCACCCGCCCGCGCGGAGCAGGTGGATGTGGAGCTGGTGCTGGCCGTTGACGTTTCCGGCTCGATGAGTTCGACCGAGTTGCGGTTGCAGCGGCGTGGTTATGCGGAAGCGTTCCGGTCCAGTCAGGTTCACAATGCCATCGCGGACGGGCTGCTTGGCACCATCGCGGTGATGTATGTGGAATGGGCGCGGTCCGACCTGAAAAAGGTTATTGTGCCTTGGTCCATCATCTCCACACCGGAGGAGGCCAATAATTTTGCAGACCGGCTGCTGGCGGCGGAATATGGCAATATGCGCAACACGTCGATCACCGGCGCGATACAGTACAGCCAGCAGCAATTGGACATCAACGAAGCTCAGGGGCTTCGCCGTGTGATCGATATTTCAGGCGATGGTCCCAACAATCAGGGTGGGCTTGTGACCGTCGCGCGCGATGCGGCAGTTGCCGAGGGCATCGTCATCAATGGCTTGCCGCTTGTTGTGGAGACGGATCGGCGCAGTTGGGCGTTTGAAATGCCCAATCTTGATGTTTATTACCGCGACTGTGTCATTGGTGGGCCGGGCTCATTTGTAATGGCTGTCGACAGCTGGGAGCGGTTTGACGAAGTCGTGCGCAGAAAAATCGTGCTGGAACTGGCCGGGCTGGAGCCTGAATTGCCGGTTCAGCGCGCCAATTTTCTGGAACCTGAAAGGGTTGATTGCACCATCGGCGAGCGGATGCGCCGCATTTGGGATGATCCCTGATTTTTTGCTGTGCGGCGCGTGATGATGCGCTATGCAAGCCGCCATGATATTGACGCCTGAAATTGTTGAAATTGTTGTGCTGTCGCTGCGCGTCAGCGTGGTGGCTTCTGTGCTGGGATTGGTGCTTGGCGCACCCACAGGCGCGTGGATTGCAACCATGCACGGCAAAGCCAAGCGCGTTTGGCTGGCTTGTTTTTCCGCTTTGCTGGCGTTTCCCACGGTGGTTGTCGGCTTGCTGGTTTACATGGCGCTCTCGCGGTCGGGACCTTTGGGTGATTTGGGCCTTTTGTTTACACCCAGCGCCATCATCATCGCGCAAATCATCATCACCTTGCCGGTCATCATCGTCTTTACGCACCGGGCCTGCGCTGAGCCGTGGGCTGCCTATGGCGATGCGCTACGGTTGGATATCCGTTCGCGTGGACGCCAGATCTGGGAAGTTCTCAAATTGGCCAAGGCAGGCATCGTTACCGCGTTTCTGGTGGCTTTCGGGCGGGCTATCTCTGAAGTGGGCGCGGTGATGATCGTTGGCGGCAATATACGCGGCCAAACACGGGTGATGACCACCGCCATCACGCTGGAAACGCGTCAGGGCAATTTTTCAATAGCCGTTTGGCTAGGCGCTATTTTGGTCGCCATCTCACTGCTTGTCACCGTGTTGACCTGGTGGATTACCCGCGACAGACCGGTCAACAAGCGCAAGTAAGCGCTCAGGGATCGGTGAAGAACAGCTTCTGCCCGTCAACGCGGTAGGCGTTGATGGCTGCTTGGCCCTCGGGTGACGTCAGCCATTGGTGCCATTGTTTGCCGCCTTGCGCTGCAATCGGGTCCAAACCCGTATGGGTGACCAAGATGCTTGAATAGGGGTTGAACAACGGCGGGTCGCCTTCCAGCACCAGCATATGATTGGCCTTGCGGTTGAACTTTATCCATGTCGAGCGGTCGGTCATGGTGTAGCCGTTCAGTTCCACCGTGGTGAGCAGGGTGTCGCCCATGCCGCTGCCGGTTTCGCGGTACCATGCCCCGAATTGCGCTGGGTCTGCGCCAATTGCCGCCCACAGACGCTGTTCCATGCGATGGGTGCCGCTATCGTCGCCGCGTGACACGAAGATGGCTTGTTTCGATTTGATCGCGTTTAAGGCATCGCCGATTTCTGACGTTTGGCGCACACCGGCGGGATCGTCAGCCGGGCCGACAAGGATGAAGTCATTATACATCACATCGCGGCGGTCTGTGCCAAAGCCGTTGGCGACAAAGGCTTCTTCGCCAGCCCGGTCATGCACCAAAATGGCTGCCGCATCGCCGCGTCGGCCGATTTCCAGCGCTTGGCCGGTGCCAACAGCCACCACATCGACGCTGTAGCCGTTTGTCGCGGTAAACTTTTGGATCAACACGTCCAGAAGTCCGGAATTTTCGGTCGACGTGGTTGTCGCCAATACGAAACGCTTGTCCTGCGCCCAAGCCGGGTTGAGTGTGGCGCATGCGATGGCCACTAAAACGACGATTGCTTTGAGCATATCAGGCAACGAGCAATTGTTTGCGCTCGGCGCGTTCTTGTTGGGGTGCTTTGGCATAGAGCTCGCGATAGCATTTGGAAAAATGGGAGGCGGAGACGAAGCCGCATGCAATAGCGACTTCGACCACCGGCAGAGACGATTGCACCAGAAGGTGGCGCGCCCGGTCCAGCCGGATTTCGAGATAATAGCGCGCCGGTGAGCGGCCCATTTCGTGGCGGAACAGGCGCTCGATTTGACGACGCGACAGCCCGACATGGTCGGCGATGTCGATCAATGAAAGCGGCTCGGACAAATTGGCTTCCATCAATTCGATGATGGCCAAGACGCGGGCATTTTGAACCCCGAGACGGGCGCGCAGGGGAAGCCGCTGCCTGTCAGTTGCCGCGCGCACACGGTCTGTAAGCATTTGCTCACATATGCGGTTGACCAGATCATCGTCAAAGTCTTCGGCGATGATGTGCAACATCATGTCCAGCGCGGCGGTTCCTCCGGCGCAGGTGTAAATATTGCCGTCAATCTCAAACAGGTCCGCATAGACGTTCACGTTGGGAAAGCGCTCCTGGAAACCCGGCAGGTTTTCCCAGTGGATTGCGCAGCGTTTGCCGCTCAATAACCCGGCAGCGGCGAGCGCGTAGGCGCCGGTGCACAGGCCACCCACCGCAATGCCGCGGGTGCTTTCTTCGCGCACAATGCCAGTGATTGCTTTGTTGATGTGGTCTTCAACATCGACGCCACCGCACACCAGAAACATCGTCGGCTTGTCTTGCGACGAAATCATCCGGCGTTCGTCTTCAATCGATGTCTTGACAGTGATGGGAACGCGAGACGACGATTGGACCGACTTGCCGTCTTCACTGGCCAACCGCCATGTGTAGGCCTCATACCCAAGCATGCGGTTGGCTGACCGCAGCGCTTCGATGGCGGATGTAAAGGCGATGAGCGTAAAATCTGGCAACAACAAAAACACGACATTGCGCAGCGTTGCTTGTCCGCCTTTGGCCGAATAGTCATTCATCGTTCGAATCCCAGCAACAAAGCAGCCGCATGTTCAACAGTGATAAAGTGTCTTTGCAAGATATAATTCTCACGCCGGGGTGCAAAGCGCCTCAACGAGGCCGGTCATGGTTGTGCTGTAGAAGTCAAAGCGTGCTGGATCTGGCTCCTCGACCGGGTTGTCAGGTCCGAACTCCAGGGGGCGTGGGAAAAAGCCGGTTTTCAACCCCGCCTTTTTGGCTTCATCCAAATCATCAGCGTGACATGCAATCATGATCGTCTCTGCCGGTGCTAGGCCCAGCGCTTCAGCGCTGCGTTGATAGACGGCGTGAACAGGCTTGAAGTTGTGCGCGGTATCTGCCCCGCAAATCTTGGTCCAAGCAAACCCGTTGTGTTTTGCCAGCCTTTGCATCATCGCCTCCGATCCGTTTGAACACGCGGCAATCGGCATCACTGATTTGAGCATTTCAAGCGCTGCGCGGGTGTCCGGCCAGGCGGGCAATTGATCCCACGCGGTATTGAGCAGCACGCGGGCAGCGGGGTCAAACGCTGCGCCAAGCCCCACTTGTTCCAGCATAACATCAAGGTTGTCGCGTTGGATTTCATTCAGTGGCTTATAGGGTTGTGTGCCCTTGCGCACCGGCTCCATGTACGGGTCGTAAAGTGCGCGCCAATGGTCGGCGATTTTTTCGGCAAGGCTTGTGTCGCACCCACGCTCTGCCAACATGGGGCGCGCGACATCGGCAACGCCCCTGCGCCAGTCGACACAGGTTCCATACACATCAAAAAGGGCGGCTTTGATCATAGCGCACGGTGCAATACAAAAACGGCCCCGTCAAAACCAAGACGAGGCCGTTTGAAGAAGGAGCTCTAACTCTTAGAGCATCAGGCCGAAGCGAGAAGCGGTGCGCGCACCCATTTCGCCAGGCATTGTGCCGGCAAAGCGCTTGCGCTCAACCTCAGAAGTGATGTTGCGACCGTTCACATTGAATGCAGCGCGAGTGGAGACCGAGAAGATGCGGGTAAAAAATGACATTGTTATACTCCATGCGTTAGCCATTTCACACGGAACAACCTTGGCGCGACTGGCATGCTCCGATGCCGTTTTGGACGCGGCATTTGGCGGGAGCAGGCAGCTATTATAAGGGCGCGCTGAAACCGTTTGGGATCGGTAACATTGCACGCCCCCGTTACGGCGGCTCATATGCGCCATATGGGCGTCATCGCCCTATGATGCAATGCGAAAAACGCCTGCATTCATCTGAAATGCGACATTGCTCAATGTCGCATCTGAGAAAGTAAACAAAGCGTAAAAAAATCAGCCCCGCCGCCGTCCGCCGCGGCGTTGTGGTCGTCCGGGGTTGCCGTCTGCATCATTGGCGGGTCTTGGCGCTTTGGGCGGCAATTGCACGGCGGCTGACAGTTTGGGGAAGTCGTCGACCTTGTTGGGCATGGCCATGGCGGCGACGAAATGATCCTGAAACTTTGGCTCTAGCGCGGTCTCGATTTTCTCGATGTCGCGCACGGTGCGTTCGATTTCACGGCGGAAGTCACGATTGATCAGCGCCATGCGCGCGCCGGTGCCTGCCGCATTGCCGACAGCCTTGACGTTTTCCAAGTCGCAATCGGGGATAAGCCCGAGCACCATGGCGTATTTCGGATCGATGAAGGTGCCGAAAGCGCCGGCGAACCGGATTTTGTCGATTTGGGTGATCGACTGCTTGTCCATCAACAGCTTGATGCCCGCATAGAGCGCGGCCTTGGCAAGTTGAATGGCGCGAATGTCGTTTTGCGTCACCGTGATTTTCTGCGCGCCATCATGAAGCACGTAAGAGAATGTGCGGCCATTTTCGATGATGCGCGGGTTGGTCAGCGCTTTGGTGCCATCGATGACACCATCTTCAGAAGCGATGCCAGCGAGGAACATTTCGGCGACAACTTCGATGATACCGGAACCACAAATTCCCGTGACGCCGATGTCTTTGGTGGCTTCTTCAAAGCCCGGCTCATCAGACCACATCTCAGCGCCGATGACGCGGAAACGCGGCTCCAGCGTTTGCGGGTCAATGCGCACGCGTTCAATCGCGCCAGGTGCCGCGCGTTGGCCGGACGAGATTTCCGCGCCTTCAAAGGCGGGGCCGGTGGGTGAGGAAGCAGCGACGGTGTGGTGCTTGTTGCCGAGCACAATTTCCGCATTGGTGCCGACATCGACCATCAGCATGATCTCGTCGCCCCGGTGCGGCCCTTCAGACAGGGTCGCGGCTGCGGCGTCTGCTCCCACATGGCCGGCAATGCAGGGCAGCATATACATGCGTGCGCCCGGTGCGAGCTTCAGCCCGTTGGCGATGGCGGGCATTTCCACGGCGTCGCTGACGGCCAGCGCAAACGGCGCGCCGCCGAGCTCAGTCGGGTCGATGCCCAGAAACAGATGGTGCATGATCGGGTTGCCAACGAAAACCGTGTCGAGAATGTCGGCCTTGTCGATGCCGGTTTCAGCGACTGTTTCATCAATCAATTCGTTGAGCGTGTCGCGCACGGCAACCGTCATGGCCTCGCGGCCCTCCGGGTTCATCATCACGTAGGAGACGCGGCTCATGAGGTCTTCGCCAAACCGGATTTGCGGGTTGGATGCGCCCGACGAGGCGATCGTCATGCCCGATAGCAGCGACACCAAATGCAGCGCGATCGTGGTGGAGCCGATGTCGCAGGCAATGCCGTAGGCTTCGTTTTTGAGGCCGGGATAGAGCGCTATCAGCGTGGCCGATCCGCCTTGGCGCGGCTGGTGCATGGCGGCGGTCACCTGCCATTTGCCTTTGCGCAAAATGGATTGCACTTGCGCCAGCATATGCGGATCAACCGCAATGTCGCCAAAGCCCCAATCGGTTTTCAACGCGACCAGCAACCGGTCGAGATCGCCAAGCGGCTTGTGCATGTCGGGCTCTTCAACCTCGACATAGCAAAGCTGGATAGCGGGGTTGCGCTCAAACACCGTGGTGTCGGCGGCTTTGCGCACCACCTGGCGGTTGACGGCGGCGTCCGCTGGAATGTCGATGACCAGATCGCCCTGCACAGTGGAGGAGCATGACAGGCGACGACCCTCTTTCAGGTCGCGCAGTTCTTTGTAGCGTGCTTCTTTCGCACCAAATTCTGAGATGTTTTCCGCTTTGCTTTCAATGCCATGCTTGGCGAAATTGCCGGTCTGCACCTCCACCTGGCAGCGCCCGCAAATGCCACGCCCACCGCAAACACTTTCAACATAGACACCCAGCTCACGCGCGGCATCCAAGATTGGTGTTCCAATTGGGAAACGCCCGCGCTTGCCGGAGGGGGTGAAGACGATCAGGTGGTCGGTCATGGGGTTAGTGCTTTCTGGAACTCGCCCTTCGAGGCTCGCTGCGCTCGCACCTCAGGGTGAGGTATAGTTGTATGATAGCCTAAGTATTGAGAGGTTTCCGCCATTCCTGCGTCCTTCGCAGCTGGCTGCGCTCGCACCTCAGGGTGCGGCTTAGGTGTATGATAAGCTAAGTATTGAGAGGTTTCCGCCATTTCCTCGTCCTTCGAGGCTCGCTGTGCTCGCACCTCAGGGTGCGGTTTAGGTGTGTGATAGCCTAACGATTGAGAGGTTTCCGCGTTGCCCTCATCACGGGGCGTGAGTGTAGCGAGGCTGGAAGCGTGAAATGCTATGCCTCTATGACGTTTGTTGCACACAACAGCTTTAACATTCTCGACCATCCCCTCATCCTGAGGTGCGAGCGTAGCGAGCCTCGAAGGGCGAGGGGATAGGCACCGATGGACGTTACTGTTTACATCCTGGAATGTTCGGATGGCAGTTACTACACCGGGCTTACCAAACAAGACGTTGAAGCGCGTGTTTGGGAACACAACAATCTGCCGGATGAAAAGGCGTACACGTTCAAGCGCAGGCCGGTATATCTGGTCTTTACTGAGACTTATGACCGCATCATTGATGCGATTGCGCGGGAGAGACAAATCAAAGGTTGGTCGCGCAGAAAAAAGCAGGCGCTGATCGCGCTGCACTATGAAGGCCTGCCGGAGTTGTCGCGCCGTCGCCATTTGCTCGATACTACCTAGTCCTGCTGCGCGAGCCGTCACCCGCGCGCCCGGCGTCCACCGCGTCTGCCGCCTGCTTTGCCGCCGCGGCCTTCGCCTGTGGCGTTGAATGAAATCCACTCGCCGCCGCCATCATCGTGGTTGAGCAGGAAATTGGCAGCGCGGATGGCTTCCATTTCTTTGCCGGGGCGGGGCTTTGTTGAGCCCATGCCGAACAGTTGCACGAATGTTTCGTCATCCATCTCTGGCAGGATAATGCCTGCTGCTTCCACTTCGGCGCGCTTTTCCGCGATCTTTTTGGGGCCGATGGGCAGAGCGACCGGGTTCATGATGGCGCTGGTCATGCCAGCGGCGAATGCCATCGGCAAAAACGCATTGTTGATGCCGTGGCGGTTGGGCAGGCCAAACGAAATGTTGGACGCGCCACACGTGGTGTTGACGCCCAGCTCTTCGCGCAGACGCCGTACCAGCGTAAACACCTGATGGCCGGCGGTAGCCATCGCGCCAATCGGCATGACCAGCGGGTCCACCACGATGTCATGGGCCGGAATGCCGAAATCCGCTGCGCGCTCAACGATCTTTTTGGCGACCGCGAAACGCACTTCCGGGTCTTCTGAAATGCCGGTGTCGTCGTTGGAAATCGCAACCACGGGCACATCGTACTTCTTGACCAGGGGAAGCACGAGTTCGAGGCGTTCTTCTTCGCCGGTAACGGAATTGAGCAATGGGCGACCCTTGGCCGCTTTCAGGCCGTTTTCCAGCGCGCCGGGCACCGACGAGTCGATGCAGAGCGGGCAATCAGTGACGGCTTGCACATGCTCAATGAGCTGCTGCATCAGCATCGGTTCAACAAAGTTGTTGTCGGCATAGCGCGGATCTTCGGCCATCTTGCCCGAAAAGACCGCGCCGGAATTGATGTCAAGAATGGTTGCGCCAGCAGCAACCTGCGCCAAGGCATCGGCTTCCACGCGGGAGAAATCACCGCGCTCCAATTCTTCATTGAGGATCTTGCGACCGGTGGGGTTAATGCGCTCGCCGATAACGGTGAATGGCTGATCGAAGCCAATAATGGTTTCTTTCGTGGCAGACGCGACGACAGTCCGTGTCATAGTGTGATCCTTAGGGGATTAAGGTTTTGAAGCGGTAGAAGGATATAAAGATATGTTTATATCCCAAGAGCCACGCTCCGCAAGCCATGTTGACGCATTTTTTATGCCGCCAAACGGGAAAACATGAATTTGTTTCACCAATGTGGCTGTTTCGTTGGCCCAATGTGCTTCAATGGGGCCAACCACGCCTTCCGGTGAGTGTTTGGTGGCGAGGGTAGCGATTGAACGCGTGTTCTTTTTGAAGAAGCTCAGCGAGTTGCCGACGCCGCACATGGCTGCATATTTGATCAGCGTGGTGATTTTTGCTGGTCCAGCAACGCCGAGATGGATCGGCACGTCGATGCCGCTGGCGCGCACGCCTTGCGCCCAGTTGATGTATTGCTCTGCGTCAAAACCGAATTGCGTGACGATGCGCAGTTTCGCATCGGTACGCTCCGCGAAGTTCTGCTTCAGGCGCAGCGCTTCGGCTGCAACCTCATCGGTGAAGTCCGGCGAGCCTTCCGGATGACCGGCCACGGCAATGTCCTTGATGCCGTATTTGTCGAAAAAGCCGGTTTCCAACACTTCCATCGTGGATGAGAACGCGCCCGCTTGTTGCTGCAGACCACCGCCGATCACCAGCACGTCTTTGACGGCTGCCTGGTCCACGGTTGCGGCAATGCGTGCTTCCAACGCGTCTTTTGTGGTCAGGCGACGGCTTGCAAAATGGGGCACCGGTTCATAGCCGCATTCGCGCACGCGTTTGGCGGCGGCAACCAGCACGGGGGTGGGGTCAACGCCTACATCGGTGATGAAGACGCGTGTACCTGCAGGGAAAAGGCCGGGCAGCTCGGCGGATTCCACCGCCTGCTTTGGCGAGACTTCAATTGAAGCCGGAATATGTGCGTTCTTCATGGCAGGTCCCAACCTTTTCCCAGTGCCGCCTTGCCGCTTCATGCGGTCTATTTCGGCTCAAATCCATCAGCTTTGACGAGCGCCACCAGACGCTCCTTCGAATATTCCGCCTCAATGGCGGCGAGGGCCTTGTCTGCTTCCGCTTCCAGATCGTCACCCACGTCAACCGGGCCACGTTTGACCCATTCGGCGAGGTAGGCTTCGCTGTCGCTTGCACCAACCCGCATCGCTGCCATGTCAATGGCTTCGGTGAAGCGCAGTGACAATTCGCGTTTGGCCTGGTTGCGCCGTCCTGATTTGACAATCACTTGAGCGGGTATATCGCGCCAGGAAACGATGATGAGTTGAGCCACAGACTGGTCCTTTCAAATGCTAAGATGATGCCAAACCAACATTGAGACTTGCGCGGAAACGACAAGGGCGTGGCGGATTTAAGACGACACAGCACAGTTGCGCTGAGCAGTGGGCAGCAGCCTACCAATGACCGTGCCGGATACCGCGCCAGAGATAGCCTGCAAGGCCCGGATGAAACCATTGCTTTGACGGTAAATCCACAGCTGAAACGGCCGGTTTCTCGCCGCTCAGTACGCTTTGCACCGCTTCCAGCACCATCGGTACGGATTGGGCTGTGAGTGCGTGTTGATGGGTCAAAATGCTGTCGCTGGGGTTCGGTGTAAACCGCGCCTGAGCGATTGTGGCGCCAGTGTCCACGCCAGCATCGACATAGTGCATAGTCGTGCCGTAATTGGCACGGTCATGGTTGGCGATGCTCCAGTAGCCGCCATTCAGGCCGCGATAGGCGGGGTTTATGCCGCCATGGAAATTGACAATCGGGCAATCGATCTGTGCCAGCGTGTTGCGGTTGAGCATACGGGCGCCGACGAGGCAAACGATATCCGGCTGGAAAGCGGCCAAGGCATCAATAAAGGTTTGGCTGTTGGCACTACCGATGGCTGTTTGATGGCCGGTCTTAGCCAGCGTGAAGCTGACGCCATAGGTTGCCTCCAGTTGCGCATAGCGCTTGTCCGCCCATCGCTTGGCAAATTTGCCCAACACCATAACCGGAAACTGGTGAGCGGTGGCCAGCCAGCCGATTTTCCTGGCGCGGCGGCGCAAAAACACGCTTTTTGGTTCCGGGTCGTCAAGATACACGTGATGGTTCGGGTATGTGGCCATCAAGGCGTTGGCGATGGGGGCAGGGGCACCGCTGCCCGTTGTTACAATTGCAACTCTATCCATATTCAAGCGCCTACAATGCTGACGGCGAAGAGTGAGGCTGCAATCAGCACGCCGAAAATAATGGCAATAGACACAATGCCCAGCGCGACACCGATGCCGAGCCAGAGACCGTCACGTTCCGAAAGCGCCAAGCCACAGATTGCGCAGGCCAATGCGGGCAGCCAGTTGCCAAACGGAATAGGCAGAAACACCGCAACACCCAGAATTGTCGCAAACAGCCCGACAATGCGCTCGGCGCGTTTGTTGGACGCGAAAGGCCATTTGCGCGGGCGCACCCATTTTTCGATGCGGCGCAGATTGGGCACAATCTTAGTGGTCACCTTAGCAAAGGTTTCGCGCTTGATGGCGCGCTCGAGAAAAAATTCGGGCAACCAAACGCTGTCGCGTCCCGCTACCATTTGCAGCGCAACGATGATGATGGGAATGCCGAATATCAATGTTGAGCCGGGCGGAAACGGCAACATGTTCATCAGCGATGTGATGATGAGAAAAGTCGCAAATGAGCGGTCGGCCATGGCCTGGCTGAGCGAGCGGACCGGAAGATCCTGATCTTTGTGCGCGTTCGCTAACTCTTCCAGAACGACGGACAGGGGACGTGGCGCCGAGCGTGGTGCCGCCGGCTCTTGCTCCTCCAAAATGTCCATCGTGTCTCGTTCCTGAAACATCGCACGCGCTCTTGTTGCGGGTCGACGCCTTAATTGTTGCCGCCGTTCCAACCGACTATAAAGTGGAAATGCGACGAAACCGTTTACGCTCGAGTATTTCCGGCTCTGGTTGAATCAACAATCGCTGCCATTGCCTGCGCTCAAACGCGTTTGCTTATGCTTTGTGTGATCCAAACTCAACCGGAATTGCTTTAGTCAAATCGGGATTCGATGGCCGTTTTCAAGTCCCCGTAGCCGGTAAATCGCTTTTCATATGCCAGCCCCAGAAAGTCCGCTGCGGCCTTGCCTCTGGCGTCTAGCGCGGCATCATCAGTTTGCGCCAGATAGACGATCTTCTCATAATGTCCGAAAAACATCTCGATCAATTCGGGGTGCTTATCCAGCTTCATCGGCTCGACGATGAAGGCTTCAAACTGGCGGCAAATCAGATCGGTAAGATAAAACGCGGTAAATTCGTGCTCGGTGTTGGCCAAAAAGGCTTCGACACCCGAATAAAACGCGTAGCAATGGGGGCCGGGAAGGCGCTGAAGGTCTTGTTCTTCGCACAAACGGTCGATCTCGCCGTGTGTGCCGCACTCGGCATAGCCAACATAAATATCGCGCACACCACGCGCGCGCGCCTGCGCAATTTTCTCGCGCAGGCCCGGTGCGATTTTTTCCGGCGTGTTATGCCAAATCGCGGGCAGACACTCCAATTCAATGTGGTGCAGCTGATTGGCCTCGCATATTGCGGCGACCTCACGCGCGATAGCACCGCAGGCGATGATCAATTTGTGGTCTGGCGCCGGGTGTGTGGTTGTTGGCATTCAGTGCTACTCAATTGGCATGCCCGTAATCGTTCGCTTACGGTAGCTATCCGCATTTTCGGGTATGATAATCTCAATGGGAGAATTTTCCACCACTGTGGTGTAGTTTGTGCCCGCTGCCAAATTGACGAGTTTTGTAATGGCGATGTAGGTCATGCCGGTCATGTCTTGCTGTACCACAGCGTCTACGGTTCGGTTTTCCAGCCACTTGAATGTTTCGGTGGTAAGGCCGTGCACGACGACTTTTACATTCGTGCAATCGGACATTTCTGCAATCGCTTCGATGGCCGTTTCGATGCGGCCACCATAGAGATAGATGCCCGCTAAATTGGTGTTATTGAGCAAGGCATCGGTCATTTGACGCCGTGCAACGTTATCAAATTCACTCAGCTCCATAACAGGCTGAATGGCCATGTTGGGCTTCAAATACCTCAGTTTTTCGGAAAACCCGGAATGGCGTTCCCATTGAGCGCGAATTTTGTTGGGGCCGGAGATGGACAGAACTTTTCCGCGACGCTGACCCAAGGCATTGGACAGCATAACGGCTGCAACACTGCCAGCAGAACGGTTATCAATGCCGACAAACAGATCGCGTCTGCTGTCGGGAATATCGGATAGTATGGTGATGACATGAATGCCGCGATCGACTGCGCGACCGATGGCGTCACGCACGATCTTCGTATCCGGGGCGATCAGGGCAACGCCGTCAACTTCACTGGACAATTTATCCAACTGCCTGGCCATATCGGCCCCGTCTTTGCCGGGAAAAAACTCATGACGTTGAATTTGCAAATCTATATCCGGCATGCGTTTGGACAGATTTGCTGCAGCAAGGGTGAAATCCGCTTTTAAGCGAAGCGGAATTTCCGGCGTGATGGTTGTTATATGAACAGGGCGACCGAAGCTGCGTTGTTTGGTTTTGCCGATGTCGCGATATTCAAGTTCGCGGATGGCATCAAACACAAGGCGTTTACTTTTCAGGCTTACGCCTTCACGACCGTTTAGGGCGCGGTCGACCGTCGAAATACTCAGGCCCGCATGTTTAGCGACATCTGCCATGCCGGACTTATTCATCGCAGTCTCCAGATCATACCATCAGTCAAGCGCTTCTAATTTCTGACAATAGCTTGCCAATTAATATGGATTTAATCAGTCTTGTAAAATCACAGTTTTTGTCGTCCAAATCGTAGAGGTTATACAATTGGTTGATCAAAATTACGGTCATTTTATTATTTTCTGAATTCTCTCTCATCGCGCTTGTCCCTGAGCATTGATGTATTCAGGTCCGTAGATACTTCGCACCTTGCTGTAGGGCAGTCCTTACTATTGGGCTTTCAGGGTAAATTTCTGAAGGGTTTTCGTCAAAATTATCAATAATCCATATATGCATTATCGATAATCGCAAAAATCCGCAAGCGATCGCATAAAAAAAGCGGCCACAAAGGGCCGCTTTCACGCATTATGGATCAGTTTCTGTTAGCTGGCGCTCATTTGGTTGTGTTTGCGCGCCATGAAGCTTTTGGCAGTTTCCACCGCCACTGCGGCGTCGCGGCAATAGGCATCTGCGCCGATGGCCATGCTGAACTCCTCATTGAGCGGCGCGCCTCCGACGAGAACGACATAATCGTCGCGTATGCCTTTTTCCTTCATCGTGTCGATAACGACTTTCATGTAGGGCATTGTCGTCGTCAACAGGGCGCTCATGCCCAAAATGTCGGGCTGCTCACGCTCAATTGCTTCCAAATAGTCTTCAACAGGGTTGTTGATGCCCAGGTCGACGACGTCGAAGCCTGCGCCTTCCATCATCATCCCGACAAGGTTTTTGCCGATGTCGTGAATGTCGCCTTTGACCGTGCCGATCACCATCTTGCCGAGCTTTGGAGCGCCGGTTTCAGCCAGCAGCGGCCGCAAAATGTTCATGCCTGCTTTCATCGCGTTGGCTGACAGCAGCACTTCCGGCACAAACAGAATACCATCACGGAAATCTTCCCCGACGATTCGCATGCCTTCAACCAGTGCCTTTGTCAGCACATCATAGGGCACCCAACCACGCTCGATGAGAATGTTTGTGGCTTCTGTAATTTCTTCCTTGAGGCCGTCATAAAGGTCGTCATGCATTTGCTGGACGAGTTCATCGTCACTGAGCTCCGACAGGACAATCTCATCTTCATCAGACATTGCATGGTCTCCCAACCGATCAATTTATTGCGTATACTGTATAGCGTGTATCGCAAACAAAACTCATTTGAAGCGACTTCGCCTAATGCGAAAACGACACCGGCGAATTTGTTGTTCTACATAATGATATAAAGATATCATTATGTCCAGCTCAAATGTCTGGCTGCGGTGCTGAGATTATTGTTTGTTTGCGGGGCGGGTTACCCAACTGCGTCACTGCCTGCCGTTTTTTGGCGGGTAAGTTTGTGGCCGCCGTCGCACTTATTTGAAGCAGTTTTAGCATGACAAACAAGGCGCGCTCGATGGCCGAAGAAAATACTATTGATGGGACAGAAATTCATGCGCCCGTGCGCAAGCGTACGCGTTCAGAAGGGCGTGGTGCTTCGGCAAGACGGGCCTCACGCTCGGGTGGCGGTTCTGGTGAAAAGCTGACCTACATCACCCGCAATATTCCCGTTTATGAAGTGCTCAATGAAGAAGCGCTTAACATCATTGAGGAAAACGCAGACAGGGTGCTGGAAGAAATCGGCATTGAATTCCGCGAAGACCCCGAAGCGTTGAGCATGTGGGCCGCCGCAGGTGCGATGGTTGACGGCGAGCGGGTGCGTTTCCCGCGCGGACTGTGCCGCAAGCTGCTGGAAACAGCACCGCCTGTGTTCACGCAGCACGCGCGTAACCCCGCGCGATCTGTTCAAATCGGCGGTGACGCGACGGTTTTCGCACCGGTCTATGGTCCGCCTTTTGTGCGCGATCTCGACGGTGAGCGCCGCTATGCGACCATCGAGGACTTCCGCAATTTTGTGAAGCTTGCTTACATGGCCCCAGCCATGCACCATTCCGGTGGCACCGTGTGCGAGCCGGTGGATGTGCCGGTCAATAAGCGCCATCTCGATATGGTCTACAGCCACATCAAATATTCCGACAAGCCGTTTATGGGGTCAGTCACCGCACCGGAACGCGCCGAAGACACAATCGCCATGTGCAAGATCGTTTTCGGCGATCAATTTGTCGATGAAAACTGCGTTGTGATCAATTTGATCAACGCCAACTCGCCGATGACTTTTGACGGCACGATGCTCGGTGCGGCCAAGGTTTATGCGCGTAACAACCAGGCCTGTATCATCTCGCCGTTTATTCTCGCGGGTGCGATGAGCCCTGTTACCGTTGCCGGCACACTGACGCAAATTCTGGCGGAAGTGCTCGCCGGAGCGGCATTTACACAATTGTGCCGTCCCGGCGCGCCGGTGCTGTTTGGCACTTTTGCCGCCTCAATCTCGATGCAGTCGGGCGCGCCGAC
>JBAUIL010000305.1:0-4987 GCA_049682915.1 Ahrensia sp.
ACAAATTTCACAATCGGCATCTGGGATCGGCGACCCAACGCCAGCAAAATACCGATGGGCAACGATGCGGCGATACCGGTGACAGCAATCACCATCGTCACCAGCAGACCGCCCCAAACCTCGGTATTGACCCGCTCAAGCCCGAAATCAAAACCGAGAACGAACATCAACACGAACAAGGCCGCAAAGACGATGCCGACCAGTTTCATTCCGGGTAGCGGATCAGCTTCGGACCCTTTGGCGAAGGCAAACGCACCAGCCAAAGCCAACAGGCCAATAACAGCCAAAGGCAGGTAAGAACCAGCGACATCAAAGTTGCCACCGGTCAGCAGCACCAGCGCGGCAACCGGAAAAATCACTGCAGCATAGAGGATAGACAAGCCCTTATAGGGCAAATCTGGTGCAAGCAGCGGACCGATCGCCAACGCCATCAGCACGGCAACGATATTAACGCGCCACTGCTCTTCATCGGGATAGCGGCCATAGATAAACTGATTGGTGTAATCGCCGACATAGGCCCAGCAAGCACCAAACCAGCCATTGGGCTGAATACCACCCTGTCCTTCGGTGGCACAGGCTGTGCGGTCAGCACCGGACCAAACGGCATCGGTGAACAGAAAGCTCACCATTGGCGGGATGATCAGATACAGCACATACAGGCAAATGACAGTCAACACGCCCTGAGAAACAGACGGGAACAGATTGGCACGCACCCAGCCAACAAGCCCGGACGAACTGATGGGCGCAGGTTGTGCCTCAATCATTTGGCCGCGGACAAACGCCGAACTTGGCCCAACATTTTCCGGTGGCGCGGTCACATTAGTACGGTCAACCATGGGTTATCTCTCCACCAGCGCGACGCGGTTATTGTACCAGTTCATGAAGGCCGATGTGAGCAGCGAGAACGTCAGATAGGTCAGCATGGTAATCGACACGATCTCCACCGCCTGGCCCGTCTGGTTCAGCGCAGTGCCTGCAAACACGGATGTCAAATCAGGATAAGCAATCGCAACCGCCAATGACGAGTTCTTCGTCAGGTTCAAATACTGGCTTGTCAGCGGCGGAATGATGATCCGCAATGCTTGCGGAATAACGATAAGCCGCAAGTTAAGGTTCTGACGCAAACCCAGCGCATGGGCCGCTTCCGTCTGCCCCTTGTAAACGCCCAGAATACCCGCGCGCACAATCTCAGCAATAAAGGCCGCTGTGTAGGTCGATAGCGCAAGAAGCAAGGCGATGAACTCCGGCAAAACAGTAAATCCGCCGGTTGCACGGAAGCCGCCCATCGCAGGAATATCCCACGTCAACGGCGCGCCCAGCGCAAGAAATACCATCACCGGCAAGCCGACAATCAAGCCGACACCCGTCCAAAACGCCGGGAATATCTGGCCGGTTGCCATCTGCCTTTTATGCGCCCAGCGCGACAGAACAATTGCACCGATGATGCCGATAATCAGCGCGTAGACGATAAAGATGGAACCTTCACCCCAAATGGGCTTTGGACCAACATAGCCACGGATGGAAAGCAGCCCCATGGCACCAAAATCAATGGGTGATCGCGCTTCCGGCAGCAGACGCAACACGCCAAAATACCAGATGAAGATTTGCAGCAGCAGCGGCAAGTTGCGCATGAATTCTACATAGGCCGTGGCCAACCGGCGCACGACCCAGTTTTCCGACAACCGCGCAATGCCGACTACAACACCGATGATCGTTGCAAAGAAAATGCCGATCACAGCCAATATCAGCGTGTTCAAAACGCCGATCACAAATATGCGGCCATACGTGGCGGTCGCAACATCGAATTCGATCAACGACTGCGAAACCGTAAAGCCCGCATTGTTGCCTAGAAAACCGAAGCCGGAAGCAACGCCCGCAGCACGCAAATTGGCGTTCATATTGGAGATGCCGGCCCATATGAGATAGACAACAACAAGCGCCAACAGGACCTGGAAGATGGTTGAGCGGACCTTTGGATCATTCAAAAACGCGACTTTCGGCGGCGCTTCATCGATCATCGGGTCCGAGGAAGAAGGTGTCGTGACAGACATAAGATCCCCGTCTGTGTGAACAGTTCATGAAGATGGAATTAAGCAGCAGTGCCATTCAAATCTATCGCCATGGAGCATTAAAAACAGAGCCCGGCATTTTTGCCGGGCTCTGCATATCGTCGATTAACGTACAGGTGGAGCGTACTGCAGGCCACCGCGTGACCACAGATCGTTTACGCCACGAGAGATCGCCAACGGTGTGTCTGGACCAACGTTACGGGCAAAGATTTCGCCGTAGTTGCCGACAGCCTTGATGACGTTGGCAGCCCAGTCGTTTGACAGACCGATAGCTGTACCGAATTCACCTTCTGTGCCCAGCAGACGCTTGGCTTCAGGGTTCTCACCCGCCATCATTTCAGCCACGTTTGCTTGCGTGACACCCAACTCTTCGGCGTTCAGCGTGGCAAAGTGCACCCACTTAACGATGTTGAAGAACTGGTCATCGCCTTGGCGAACAACAGGGCCGAGCGGCTCTTTTGAGATGATTTCCGGCAGAACCTTGTGTGCGTCTGGTTCGGTCAGTTTCAGCCGTTGTGCATACAAGCCTGATTGGTCAGTTGTGTAAACGTCACAACGGCCAGCATCGTAAGCAGCAACAACTTCGTCCGCCTTTTCGAATGCAACCAACTCATATTCCATGTTGTTTGCACGGAAATAGTCAGCCACGTTCAACTCAGTTGTTGTGCCTGTGTTGGTGCAGATTGATGCGCCTGACAGTTCCAGAGCTGAGTTGATGTTCATGTCTGAACGGATCATGAAGCCCTGGCCGTCGTAATAGTTCACGCCAGCGAAGTTCAAACCGAGCTGCGTATCGCGGCTCATGGTCCATGTTGTGTTACGTGACAGGATGTCGATTTCGCCAGACTGCAGCGCTGTGAAACGCTCTTTGGCAGACAGTGGTGTAAAACGAACAGCTTCACCGTCGCCGAAAATTGCAGCTGCAACACCGCGGCACAGGTCTACGTCCATGCCAGTCCATTTGCCTTCAGCATCCGCGTTGGAGAAGCCTGGCAAGCCTTGGCTAACACCACACTGGACGAAGCCCTTTGCTTTGATGTCATCAAGAGTAGCAGCGTAAGACGCTGAAGCGCCCAATGCCAATGCAGCAGCACCCAGTGCGCCAGTCAGAAGTGTCTTCTTCATTCATAAACCTCATGGTTTTTGTTTCATGTCGGGCATGCAAACCGAACAGCAGCCGGGGTTTTTGATTGCTCCCAAAAAACCCACAGGCAAGACTATTGCCGCCGGTACCTCCCAATACCCAGTGGAAGACAAGCCAAATTTGCGACCATGGTCAAGTGAAACCGACTACTTTCGTCGCATTTCCGCATAAACAGGGTAAATGTGCGAAAATGTGACGCAAGGGCAATCGCACACCTGCCTCAAGATGTTGCAATGCACGCAAACAAATGGTCCAACATGCACCAAAATTGCGCATTCGGAAAATTTCACATGGCCAACGATTCTCATTCAAACGACCGAGCTGCACGCGGGATCAATACCACACTCGCCCACGTCGGCCCGAACCCGCGCGACTATTTCGGCTTCGTCAACCCGCCGGTCGTCCACGCCTCAACTGTCCTGTTTCCCGATGCGGCCACCATGAAAGCGCGCAACCAGCGCTATACCTATGGCACGCGCGGCACACCGACCACCGACGCACTGGCACAGGCCATTGATGCGCTTGAAGGCAGCGCCGGCACGATCATGGTGCCGTCCGGCCTCGCTGCTGTGACGATTCCCTTGCTGGCATTTCTGTCAGCTGGGGATCATCTGCTGCTGGTCGACACCATCTACAACCCGTCGCGCCGGTTTGCTGACACGATCCTCAAGCGGATGGGTATTGAGGTTGAGTATTACCTTCCAAACATCGGCGCCGGAATTGCCGACCTGATTAAACCCAATACACGGGTGATTTTCATGGAAGCGCCCGGGTCCAACACGTTTGAAATGCAGGACGTGCCAGCCATTGCAAAAGTGGCGCGGGCACATGACATCGTTTCAATGATCGACAACACATGGGCCACGCCGCTTTTCTTCAAGCCGCTGGACCACGGCGTCGATATATCCATCCATGCAGCCACCAAATACCCGGCTGGCCACTCAGATGTGTTGATGGGCACAGTCTCAGCCAACGAGAAGCATTGGCCGCAGCTAATGGACACGCAACTCACGCTCGGCGTTTGTCCCTCACCCGATGATACCTATCAGGTGTTGCGCGGTCTGCGCACCATGGGCGTCCGCTTGCAGCGCCACCAGGAAACCACTTTTGAACTCGCGCGCTGGCTGGACAGCCGTGATGATGTGCACGCGGTGCTGCATCCGGGCCTAGAAAGCCACCCCGATCACGCGCTGTGGAAGCGCGATTTTTGCGGGGCAAGCGGCATATTCTCGATTGTTTTGAAAGCGCAAGGCGATGCTGCGGCGCACGCGTTTCTTGATGCGCTGGATATTTTCGGGCTGGGCTATTCTTGGGGCGGCTTTGAAAGCCTGGCCGTGCATGTAAATGTCGACGACCGCACGGTTTCAAAGCGCGATTATGGCGGCCCGATCATCCGCCTGCAAATCGGCATGGAAGATGCTGTCGACCTGCGCGCCGATATTGAAGCGGGCCTGGATGCTGCACATGCGGCAGGCTAGAGCAATTCCGGTTAAGGTTGGATCACCTGAAGTCCCGGTTTCGTCTGACAATCAGTCGGTCACCTTGCGCACAAATTCGCTCTTCAGCTTCATCGGGCCAATGCCAGTGATTTTGCACTCTATATTGTGGTCACCGTCAACCAGCCGGATATTGCTGACCTTGGTGCCCACCTTGACCACTTGCGATGTTCCCTTGATTTTCAAATCCTTGATCACCGTCACCGTGTCGCCATCTGTCAACACGGTGCCATTGGCGTCGCGGTAAAGCGATGGCTCGTCTTCCGCCTGACCCGGGT
>JBAUIL010000306.1:0-21570 GCA_049682915.1 Ahrensia sp.
CGCATCAAGATAGGCGATGGCGGGAGACAGCAGGCCGAACACATTGAGCACGGCGACTGGAATGAGAATGTAGCGCCCGAGCAGCTTCATAAACGGGTCTTTGATGATGCGGTCGACGAGAATGCGCACCGCGATCAACAGAAATATGTTTTTGCCAAACGCGATGACCGCCCCGGAGCCAAAGGCGGCGCGTGTCGCTTGCTCGCCGATGGAGGTGAAGAAGTAAGCCAACACAGGCAGAAGCAACGGCAAAAACTGCAGTGCGAAATGCCGCGCTTGTGCCAGATAGCTGTCGGAACTTTCAGCCGGTGTCAGCAGCCTTACCAGCATCGGTGTCAATGCGCGGCGTGCGAACCATGCCAGCATGAAGGCAATAATCAGCAAAGCGAATTGCGACCATGCCGCCGGGCTGGTGAGCCACTCGATGGCTAAATCACGGCCTTGTTGCGCGTAGCCCATGGCCGTGCGCACAAATGGCGGTTGGGTTGCGAGAAATTCTTCCACGGTCACATTTCCTGTCGGCTGGATTACTTGCCCAGCAGCTTTTTCAGCATATCAGCCATGGGGCCTTTTGGCTCTAGTGTTGGCTTTTTGCTGCGGGCCTGATGGATGTGGCTTTTTGCCTTTGCGGGTGCGGCTTGTTTGGCCGGCTTTTTCGTGGCGGGGGCGGTGTCGCCGACAGCCAGCGCAATCTTGTTCATGAAACTTGAATGGTCATGGGCTGCCAGCAGATCAGCATTGTCTGCGGTGGCGGCCAAGAGCGGTTCCAGCCACTGTTGGTCAACTTTCGCAAAGTCGCCTAGCACATGGGCATGCACGCGGTCTTTGTGGCCGGGATGGTCGATGCCGATGCGCACGCGCACATAGTCTTTGCCGCAATGGGCATCGATCGATTTGATCCCGTTGTGGCCGCCATGGCCGCCACCGGTTTTGATGCGCACTTTGCCGGGTGCGAGATCCAACTCGTCATAGATCACGGTCAGCGCATCGAGGTTAAGCTTGTAAAAGCGCAAGGCCTCGCCAACGGACTGGCCGGAATTGTTCATGAAGGTCAGCGGTTTCATGACCAATACTTTGGTGCTGCCCAAGCGGCCTTCGCTGATTTCCGCGTTGAATTTCTTGACCCAAGGCCCGAACGACGAATGGCGGCGGACGATTTCGTCCGCCGCCATGAAACCGACATTGTGCCGGTTGTTTGCGTATTTTGCACCGGGATTGCCAAGGCCTGCAATGATTTGCATGTCCAGTCTCCCGAAACGTCGAGATTACTCGTCGTCGTCCTTTTGTGCTGTTGCTTCGACTTCGTCGGCTGCAACTTCCGCATCGTCAGCGTCGTCCTGAACACCGCCGCCAGGCGCTGCAATGGTCGCGATTGTGAAGTCACGGTCCGTAATGGTCGGCTCGGCACCTTTTGGCAGTGTCACTTCAGAAATCTTCAGTGCATCACCAACTTGTGCGTTGGCCAGATCGATGGTGAAGAACTCAGGAATTGAGTCGGCAGGGCAGTGAACTTCCACTTCGTGGCGCACAATATTGAGCGTGCCGCCTTGCTTCAGGCCTGGGCAGGTTTCTTCGTTTTCAAAGTGAACCGGAATGTTGACCGTCACGACTGTCTTGGACGAGATGCGCAGGAAATCGACGTGGATCAAGAAGTCTTTGACCGGATCAAGCTGGTAGTCTTTGGCCAGCACTTTGTGCTTTTTGCCATCGAGCTCAATCTCGCCGACTGTCGTCATGAAACCACCGGCATGCAAAGTCAAAGTGACTTCCTTGCGGGGCAGGGTAATTGAAATTGGTTCCTTGTTGTCACCATAGATGACAGCTGGAACTTTGCCTTCACGCCGAATTGCCCGGGCGGACCCCTTACCGACCCGTTCGCGCGCCTCGGCTACGAGCACGTAACTATCGCTCATTGCTTTTCCTTTCGAGGACGTAATATGGAGTGGTGAACATCACCGATGCATGCATCAGCCGTGCTGCCTCCAAGGGTGTCTGCACGGTTGGCGGTGCTATAGGGTAAACCAAGGCGCTATGCAAGCGGATGGAAGCTTCGCGATCGTCGATAGGCGGTGGCGAAAGTGCTGTGCTTCGTGCTTTTGTGTTTCGCACTTCCCCAAGGCGGTGGCGCCTGCAAAAAGGACGCGTCATGAATGCACAAGACAATGCGCCATCCCAACGCGCCTTTATCCACGCTTTCGGAAAAATTGGCCTTCTCTCTTTCGGGGGGCCTGCCGCACAAATTGCGGTTATGCACCGTGTCCTGGTGGAAGAGAAAGGCTGGTTGAGCGAGCAGCAGTTTCTACATGCGCTGAATTTTTGCATGCTGTTGCCCGGGCCGGAAGCCATGCAACTGACAACCTATGCAGGCTGGTTGATGAAAGGTGTGCGTGGCGGCGTTATCGCGGGCATGTTGTTTGTCATGCCGGGGCTGGTGATGATGTTGGCATTGTCGTCAATCTATGTTGCCTATGGTGATGTGCCACTGCTTGCGGGTGTGTTTTACGGGCTTAAGGCGGCGGTTATTGCGGTTGTGTTGCAGGCACTTGTCAAGCTAACTGGCAAAACGCTGAAAGCGCCAATGCTCTATGCAATAGCCATGGCTGCATTTGTTGGCATCTTCTTTTTGCGTGTGCCGTTCCCGCTGATTATTCTGGCGGCTGCATTGTCGGGCGCTTTGCTGCGGCTGCGCCTGCCACAGACGCCACCTGTTGGCGAGCAAATCGTTGAAAGCGCCGTCCCACAGAACCTGAGCGCCACGGGTCAATCGGTGCGGGCAATATTGATATGGGGTGGGCTGTGGCTGGTGCCGCTTGGACTGCTGACAGTGCTTTATCCCGGTGGGTTTGCGCAGCAGGCGGCATTGTTTTTTTCACAATTGGCGGTTGTGACTTTCGGCGGTGCCTATGCCGTGTTGGCCTATGTCAGCCAGCAGGCAATCGAGGTCTATGGCTGGTTGTCGGCGGCGGATATGCTGAAGGGGTTGGGACTGGCCGAAACCACGCTGGGTCCGCTGGTGCTGGTGCTGGTTTTTGTTGGTTTTGTGGGCGGGGCCAATGCCGGTGAGGGCGTCTCACACCTTGCTGGCCTGTGGGGCGGCCTGCTAGCAGCCTTTTTTACCTTCGTGCCCTGCTTTGTGTGGGTGTTTGTCGGTGCGCCGCATGTGGAGCGCTTGCGGCAAGTGCAGTGGCTCAATTCTGCCCTGACAGCGGTCACGGCAGCCGTCGTTGGGGTGATCGCCAATCTTGCTGTTTGGTTTGCGCTTGCCGTTCTTTTCGGTGCGCCAAAGTACAGGCAACGCGGTCCGATTTGGCTGCCGGATGCCGATTTTTCAAAGCTTGATCTGTGGGCAGGCTTGCTAGCGGTGATCGCCATCATTGCATTGTTACGGTTCAATGTGAACCTGATGGCCGTCCTTGCAGCTGCCGCATTTGCCGGAATGGCTCTTGTGACTGCTGGAATTGTTGCTGCTTAATCGAACAGGCTGGAAACAGACTGCTCATGGGCGGTGCGGGCTACCGCTTCACCAATCAAGCCGGTGATCGAGACGATGCGGATTTTAGAAGCCGCATCCACCGCCGGCGTTGGCTGGATGGAATCGGTTGTCACCAATTCTTTAAGCGCTGAGTTTTCAATGCGCTCAACGGCTGCGCCGGACAAAACGCCGTGGGTAATGTAGGCGGTTACAGATTTCGCGCCTTGGTTCATCAGCGCTTCAGCCGCGTTGCACAGCGTGCCGCCAGAATCGATGATGTCGTCGATGAGGAAGCAGTCTTTGCCGGCAATATCACCGATGACGTTCATCACTTCGGATTCGCCGGGACGATCGCGGCGCTTGTCGACAATCGCCAGCAGCGTGTCATCGAGCCGTTTGGCCAAAGCGCGCGCACGCACCACGCCACCGACGTCTGGCGACACCACCATGATGCTCGACAGATCCTTGTGTTTGGCGCGGATGTCGCGTGCCATCACAGGCACGGCGTACAAATTGTCGGTTGGAATATCGAAGAAGCCCTGAATCTGGCCTGCATGCAAATCCAGTGTCAGCACACGGTCGGCACCGGCCTCGGTGATCAGGTTTGACACCAGCTTGGCGGAAATAGGCGTGCGGCCCTGAGCGCGACGGTCTTGGCGCGCATAGCCGAAATAGGGGATGACCGCGGTGATGCGGCGGGCTGATGAGCGACGGAAGGCGTCGATCATGATCAGCAGCTCCATCAAATGATCATTGGCGGGCCGTGAGGTCGACTGCATGATGAACACATCTTCACCGCGCACGTTTTCCTGAATTTCGACGAATATCTCATCATCGGCAAACCGGCGCACATTGGCGCGCCCAAGGGGCACACCCAAATATTTGCAGACGGATTCAGCAAGTTGACGGTTTGAGTTGCCAGCGAAGAGTTTCATGCCGGTCTGCCTTTATAGGGAACTGCGCTGGCCGGTTTCTAGCGCCCATGATGTATATTGCAACTGAAAGCGTGGGTTACGCACCGAATAAACGCCAACCGATTTAGTTTTCCAGCAAACCGACGACTATAGTCGTCAGCTCAGCGTCGCACGCCAGGTCTGATAATCCGCCAATAGCCGGTCGGCGATGGTTTCCATCGTCGTGGGTGGGACAACCGACCATGGATCGGCAGGGGCGGCTGCATTGATTATTTCCTGGCCCTGAATGCGGTGCACGCGCTCGCCCTGCGGCGTAAACACATCCCACACATGAATGACGGTGGTTGTAGAGCCTTCCGACAGGGCTGAGAAATAGCCACGGATCTCATGGGTCAAGCCGGGTGCTTGTTGGCCCGACAGGGTGATGCCCAGCGCCGGGCCGCTTTGCGATAATTGCCGGGAAAAAGCGGTGACTTTGTCAACGGGTGCGCCGACGATGGGCGCAAAGTAGACATTGTTGCCAACCGCGACTGCGGGTGTTGATGGTGTCTGATCCGGCAGTGGCGGATTCTGCGGCGGTATGCCAAGCGTGGAGTCTGCGCCAGTGCAGGCGGCAAGCGCACACACAAGGGCGGCACCCACGATTCGTTTCAGGCGATAGGCTCGCACGGTTTGCACCCCTTAATCAGTTCCTACGCATCGGCGGTGATCATGGTCTTACGAAACGATCAAATCAAGGTCCAGTTGTGATACTGTTTTGGGACCATCGGCGGTAGTAATGTAGGTTTGGCCGAGCGTCATGGCTGTATTGCTGTCTGAATCCATGATGATCATATGGGCAAACAGGCTCATATTTTCGACAATCGGCTCTGGATTGTCCGCATAAAACATCGGCCTGTCCATCCAGCACGGGTTGAAGTGGGCACCCAGTGAGTAGCCGCAGGCATTGAGGCGATGGCGGCTGAGGTTAGCGGCTTCCATCACGTGCGCGTGTGCGGCAAAGACATCGCCAAAATTGTTGCCGACAATCATAGCGTCTTCAACCGCTTTGAGCGCTTCTTGAGCGGCTTGGTGCAGTTCCAGATGGCGCGGCGTTGGTTTGCCAATGATGACGGTGCGCATCAAAGCCGCATGGTAGCGCCGCCATGTGCCCGCCCATTCAAGGGTCAACTGGTCGTTGGCTGACAGGGCGCGCCGTCCTGATTTATAGCGGCACAAAAGCGCGTCTTCGGCGGAGCCGATGATGAACTCATTGCCCGCATAATCGCCACCGCCAGCAAAGACAGCGCCTTGCATGGCTGCCAGAATATCGCCCTCATCGGCACCGGCTTTGATCAGTGGCTTGGCGGCAAGCAGCGCCTCATCGGCGAGTTCCCCGGCTTTGCGCACGCAATCCAGTTCTGCTGCTGATTTGACCGAGCGCAAACGCGGGATGATGGCCGAGGCGTCGCTCATCTCACCGAAATGTTCAAAGCGTACATCCAGACGCCGCCCGTTGAACGCGGTCAGGCCCTGCGTGTCATACTCAATACCGATATTCCTGCCCAAAAGATCCAACTCGTCGGCGATGTCTTTGAGGTCGCGGGTCGGGTCTGCGCCGTCGCGGTCCTGCCAGACGACAACCGTTGCAACATTGGATGTGTGGCGTGCCTGGCGCAGATCGGCCGAGCGGGTCAACAGCACCAACTCGCCTTTTGCGGTAAAGATCATGCATTGAAAAAAGCAAAAGCCAAACGTGTCATAGCCGGTCAGCCAATACATGCTTTCGGGTGCAAACAGAAACATCGCATCGAGCTTGTTGTCTGCCATTGCCGCAATCAGCCGCTCGCGGCGGCTTTGGAATTCAGCGTCGTCAAAATGCAATGCCATGGTGCTATCCTTTAAGTACGATGGCCGACAGGCCGCGGCCATAGTCGGGTTCTGCGCGGTGTGTGGTGCGCCGGTAGGAGAAAAAGCGCCTTTCGTCGGCATAGGTGCATTGGCCTGTCCAAACACAGCCTATGCCTGCTTTGGCCGCTTGGCGGATCACAAATTGAGGCAGGTCGAACATGAAGTGACCGGCTTTTTGCGAGGCAACGAAGAACGCGCTATTGGCTGGGTCAGCGCTGACAAAGCGCGCGTGAAACTCTTCGCCAACTTCATAATTTTGCTGGCTGATACAGGGGCCCAGAACGGCGGTGATGTTGGCTTTGGTTGCTCCGAGGGTTTCCATCGCTTTGACCGTGTTGGCGATGACGCCGCCGATGGCACCCTTCCAACCAGCATGCGCCCCGCCGATCACTCCCGCTTTGGCGTCGGCAAACAGGATAGGGCCGCAATCGGCGGTGAGAATGCCCAAGGCCAGACCGGGTTTGTTGGTCACCATCGCGTCCGCCTTTGGCCGGTCGGCGATTGCCAGTGGCACTGTGACATTGACAACATCGGGTGAGTGCACCTGATGGACGGTGCACAGCGCATCAGCCTCAACACCGAGACGGGCAGCGATGCGTGCACGGTTAGTCGCGACATGTCGGGAATCATCGTCGGAGCCGATGCCCGTATTCAAGCCCGCATAGATGCCTTGTGAGACACCGCCCGCGCGCGTAAAAAAGCCATGCTCGATTGAGGCTTCTGCGCCGAGCTGCGGATCGGTAATCGTTTCAAGCGCATCTGTCGTCATCGGTCACCGGGTTGATTGCAGCTTTAGAGGTGGGATTGATGGGCGGTCTTGTCAATGCGCGGTGCGAATGTGGCTCGTTATTGGAACGGAAACAGTGGTGTCGGCTCATCCGCCAGGCACAGCACTTTGAACAGGTCGCCCATGTCTTGCGGGCGGTTGCCTGCGAGCCGCTGCACGCTGGCGCGTAGCATGTCGCGGGTTGCTTCATCCTTGCCGCGTCCCAGTGTTCCCGCGCGATGCTCAATGCCGAGCGCCAGCAAGAATTCACCTTGGGTTGATGGCGCAAAACAGTGGGCACCCGCGGCGCGCGCAGCACTTGCGACAGCGTCAAAATCAACATGGCTGGTGATGTCCGCTTTGCCGGGGTTTTCTAAAACGGATGCAAAGGCGTGTTGGCGCATTGCTTGCAGCGTATCGCCAAATGCCGACTTTGTGTGGCCATAATCGATCATCAGGCCGAAACCACCATGCGTTTTAAGGTGGCCCGCGAGCGTCGCGGCGACCGCTTCGCGCGCTGGCGCATATTCAAAGACTGTGCCGATGTCCGCCTGTTCTTGTCCACTTGGAAGCATGGACGTGTCGATGGATGTGGCACCTGCGACAAAGGCCAAAGCGCCTTTATCATTGAGGCCAATGCAGCGTTCTCGCCAGCCTTGTTCTGTCTTGACTGCCTGGCGCAATGGCAGCGCGTCGAGAAATTCGTTCGCGATAAAGATGGTGAAACGAGGCGGCAGCGCGTCAATTGCGTCCGCCCACTGCACTTTGTCAGCGTAGTCACTAAGCGCCGCTCTCTGGGTTTGGCGCAATTGTGGGCTGGCTTCGATCAGCACCACCTGCAGGGCGGCGTGGAATGCTGGATGAGCAGCAGTAGCGCGCAACATATCGGCCATCAGCGTGCCCCGGCCCGGCCCTGCTTCGGCCAGCACAAAGGGGGTGGGCTGGCCGCGTTGTTGCCAGGCGTTGAGCGCCCACAGCCCGATCAATTCGCCGAACATCTGGCTGATCTCGGGCGCGGTAATGAAGTCGCCCTGCGCACCAAAAGGGTTCGCGGTGGTATAATAGCCGTCAGCGGGATCAAGCAGGCAGGCTGCCATAAAGGCGCTGACCGGCATGGGACCGTCAGCGGCAATGCGCGCAACCAGCCTTTGGTGCAGCGTGCTCATGGTTGGGGGCTTGAGCTACGCGCTTGGTTGATCAGATAAAGCCCGGCGAGGACCATCGGCACTGATAGGATGATGCCCATGGTCAGCCACTGGGTTCCGGCGAGGTAGCCGATATTGGCGTCGGGTTCGCGGAAGAATTCGACAAAGGTACGGCTTAGGCCGTAGCCTGCGATAAACATGCCGGTGACCAGACGCGGCGTTTTCATTGCGCCATGCACATAGATCGCGATCCTGAGCACGAAAAACAGCAAGAGGCCCTCGAGTGCCGCTTCATAGAGCTGGCTGGGATGGCGCGCGATCGGGCCACCATTGGGGAAAATCACACCCCAAGCTACATCGGTCGGCCGGCCCCATAATTCCGCATTGATAAAGTTGGCGATGCGACCCAGAAAGAAGCCGACGGGCGCTACCGCCGACACAACATCAACCAGCGACCACAGCGGCAGGTCGCGGGATTTGGCAAAATAGTACATCGCCACCGCGACGCCCAACAGGCCGCCATGAAACGACATGCCGCCCTGCCAAACAGCGATGATCTCGCCCGGATTGGCGGCGAAATAGGCGGGATTGTAGAAAAAAACATAGCCCAGACGCCCACCGGCAATAATGCCGATGATGGCCCAGAACAGAAAGTCGTCGAGTTCGGCGACGCTCGGCGCGCGGCGCGCGCCCCACAATGCCGGATCGGTGACGATCTTTTTAGCGAGATACCAAGCCAGTAAAATGCCAGCAATATAGGCCAGCGAGTACCAACGCACCGCCAGCGGTCCGATGGATATCAGCACCGGGTCAATTTGTGGAAACGCGATGGCTGATTGCACCAAGGCCGGAGCGTTCATGGGACATCTCTCAACTGTTGTGGCGACGTTGTGCCCCGTTGCAAAACGCGCCGCGTGACCATAGATGTGTGTTGACCATGGAGAAGATGCGATGACAACAGGCCCTAACAAAATTCTTGATGATTTTGCCCGTTTGATGACCGATGCTGCGGGCGCTGCACAAGGCATGACGCGCGAAGCGCAATCTGTCTTCCAAGCCCAAGCGGAGCGTTTTTTGGAGCGCATGGACCTGGTGCAGCGCGAGGAATTTGACGCCGTCAAGGAAATGGCGGCTAAAGCACTCGATGAGAATGAAGCGCTGAAGGCGCGGCTGGATGCGCTTGAGGGCAAACTGGCAGACGACAAATAGGCCGAGGCGGCACCCGCGCATGTTCTGGTAATTTGGAAGCCACCAACCATCGCACATGGTTGGTGGTTTTTTTATCCCACAGAAATTTTGAGCCTGTGGATGAACCGAAAAAAGTGAGTCGGCAGAATCACTTGGGGTTGCTCACATCATGCGCAATTGCGCTGTCCACAGCTCTTTGACGCGGACAAGTGGCGACAGGGGGTTTTCTGGCAGAGTCGCGTCAATAGACTGGAATCATTAATTGATTCGCGATTGATCTGTTTTGAACGGTCCCGTCGCCAAAAAGGAATACATCGATGGGCATCGGCCTTCTGGAAATCGAAAACGACCGTTTCTCGCACCCGGTTGATGTCATCGAGTATGTCGCCAACATGCGCGACTGGAATTTCGAGCGGACCGGTGACGATGAAATTGCGGTTGCGGTCGCAGGCCATTGGACCAATTACCACATCTCCTATGCATGGATGGAAGACTTTGAATCGTTGCACTTTGCCTGCGCATTTGACGTGAAGGTGCACAAGAACCGGATCAATGAATTGATCCGCTTGCTGGCCCTGGTCAATGAGCAGATGCTGATGGGCCATTTTGATTTTTGGGAACAGGAAGGCGCGATCATGTTCCGTCAATCGCTGTTGCTGGCAGGCGGTGCGGAGGCAACCGAAGAGCAGGTGGAAGTGCTTCTCAAAAGCGCGGTTGAGGTGTGCGAGACCTATTACCATGCCATCCAGGCGGTGCTGTGGTCCGGTGCAAAGGCCAAGGCCGCACTGGAGCAGGCCATGTTTGAGACCGTCGGAGAAGCGTGAGCCATGAGCGATACGATCAGCTTTGATGATTTTCTGGCGGTCGATATTCGCACCGGCACGATTGTCGAGGCGTCGCCTTTTCCCGAAGCGCGCAAGCCGGCGATCAAGTTGAAGATCGATTTTGGCGATGAGATCGGCATCAAAAAATCGTCCGCTCAGATTGCCGTGCACTACACGCCCGAACAGTTGGTTGGCCGTCAGGTTATGGCTGTGGTCAATTTCCCTCCGCGCCAGATCGGCCCCATGTTGAGCGAAGTGCTGACGCTTGGCTTTGAAGATGCGGACGGCGCGATTGTGCTGGCGGCTGTCGACAAGCACGTGCCGAACGGCAAACGTTTGCTTTAAACTGGCAGCGACACCACTACTTTCAAGCCGCCCATTTCGCTCTCATCCAAGGTGATTGAGCCACCATGACGACGGGCGATATCCAAGGCGATGGAAAGGCCGAGCCCGGTGCCGCTGTCGTCGAGGTTGCGGGCTTCATCAAGCCTATAAAACGGTCGGAACACATCTTCGCGCAAATCCTCGGGAATGCCGGGGCCGTCGTCTTCAACGATTAATTGCAGGGTGCCCTTGGCGTTGCGCGCAACGATGTCCACGCTATCGGCATAGCGCAGCGCGTTGGAGACGACATTGTTGACCAGGCGGCGAAAGCTGACCGGTTGGACCACAATGTCGGAACGGCCGATCAGGTGGGTCGCGATGCTTTTGCCATGCAGTTCGCCCTGTTTTCGTAGGTCGGCCAACAGCGGCTCTAAATCCAGAACATCGGTTTCTTCGACAATATCGGATTTGGCAAAATCCATATAGCCTTCCAGCATGGACTGCATGTCGTTGACATCGCGCTCCAATGCTTCGGTTTCAGGGCTTTTCTCGGTCAGTGCCAGTTGCAGTTTGAAGCGGGTCAGGATTGTGCGCAGGTCATGACTAACGCCCGAGAGCATCGTCGTGCGTTGCTCCATCTGCTTTTCAATGCGCTCCTTCATTTGAATAAAGGCGAGGCCGGCGCGGCGCACCTCGATGGCGCCACGGGGGCGGAAAGTGGCGGTGGACGCGCGCCCTTTGCCGAAGTTTTCCGCCGCTTCCGCCAGCCTTTGAATAGGGCGGATCTGGTTGCGCAGAAACAGAACCGCGATGATAATCAACACCAGCGATGTGGCGACCATCCAAACCAGAAAGATATGGGTATTGGACGCGTAGGCCTGACTGCGCCGCGCAAACACACGCAGCACTTTATCGTCAAGCTTGATGCGGATTTCCACCAGGTTGGAGTTGCCGACGGTATCGATCCAGAACGGTTTGCCGATCTGCTTGACGATTTCCTCGCTGAGGATTTGATCGAGAATAGAGAAGAACGGCTTGGGGCCGGGTGCGGGCAAGGGATCGTTGGGCAAAATGGCGATGTTGAGCGCCAACCGGTCGCGCGCAATGGCTGTGATCTGATCATAATTGGCGTCTTGCGGGTAGATGTCGATCACATCGATGATGGCGGCTATATCGCGGGTGACGGCGGTGGACAGGCGTTGTGTCACCGTTTGCCAGTGACGCTCCATGAACACGAAGGCCACCACCGATTGCAGCAGCACCATGGGGGCGATGATGATGATCAATGACCGGGCATACAGCCCGCGCGGGAAAATGCCGATAAAGGCTGCATAGGCTTGCCGATAGGCAAGTGCGATGTTGCGGGTGCGCCGACGGATAGCAGCGCGCGTGCGCAGCGCCGGACCAACGGATCTGAATTTTCGCCCCGTGGGGTGAATGGTCATGATTGTGGCCGTCCCAGACGCAGCAGATTTCTATTCAATAGACAGACGATAGCCGATACCGCGCACCGTTTGAAGCCAAACCGGATTGGTGGGGTCGCTCTCCAGCTTGCGGCGCAGCCGGTTGATCTGCACATCAATTGTGCGCTCGCCGATCTCCGTGTCCGGCGGGCAAAGATCGTCACGTGGCACCGTCTCGCCGGGCTTTTGCGCAAATTCGAGCATGATGTCTTTTTCGCGCTCGGTCAGCTTCACCACAACGCCGTTTTTCTTCAACTCGCGGCGCGCCAGCGCAAAGGTAAAGGGGCCGAAAACCAATTGCTCGACGCGTTGCGGATCGCTGGGACTGACGCGCCTGATAAGGCTGTTGATGCGCAGCACCAGTTCACGCGGGTCAAAAGGTTTGGTCAGATAATCATCGGCACCGGCCTCAAGGCCTTGAATGCGCTCTTCGGTTTCGGACTTGGCCGTGAGCATAATGATGGGCACATCGGCGCGCGCTTCGCGCAGGGAGCGGGCCAGCGATATGCCGTCTTCGCCCGGCATCATAATATCAAGCACGGTGACATCGAATGCCAGGCCTCGCATTTTGGCGCGCGCGTCGGCGGCACTTTTGGCGGCAGTCACGCGGTAGTGGTGCTTTTGCAGAAATTGGGTCAGCAAGGTGCGGATGCGGGTGTCGTCATCGACAACCAGCACATGGGGAGCGCCATCGGGCAGTGTGGTATCGTCGGCTTCTGGCTTCGGCGAGGCATTGTCGGTCATGGTCTCTCCTTGAGCGCTTAGCCGTTTTCAGCCGATTGCATGGCGGCCAGAAAACGGGTCGCTTCATCCGGCGTGATGCCGGAGCGCGCCAATGCCGCTTTGATACGGCGAGATTGAGGCTCCCGCAACCGTTCGATCAGTTCGGCACCTTTGGCGGTGAGATGGAGGTGGCGCTGCCTGCGATCCTGAGGCATCTCGCGCTGTTCAATATAGTTATCATCCACCAACTGCTTCAAAACACGACCGAGACTCTGTTTGGTAATGCGCAGCACGTCAAGAAGCTCCGCAACAGTTAGCCCAGGCTTACGATTTACAAAGTGCAAAACGCGGTGGTGCGCGCGGCCGAAATCAAGCTTCTGCAGAATGTCGTCCGGGTCGGCTGTGAAATCACGGTAGGCAAAGAACATCAACTCGATGATTTGGTGGGTGACATCATCAGGATTGTCAGTGCCATTTGGCTGCTGCATGAGCGGGTCCTCAAATTTATGTCAGCCATATTGACATATTTGCTGATTTTCGCCAAGTTCTCTCAGCAGAATAGTGTGGCCAGAGGTCTCACTGCATCAAACTCCTGCGACAAACGACAACAAAAAGCGCAGCCACGGGCACTGTGGCCGCAAGCATGACGGGATTTCACCATGTCGACAGTTCCATACGATCAGCTCAAAGGCCATATTTGGATGAACGGTTCATTTGTGCCGTGGAACGAGGCGCAGGTGCATGTGTTGACCCATGGTTTGCATTACGGTTCGTGCGTTTTTGAGGGTGAGCGTGCCTATGGCGGTGAAATTTTCAAGCTGACCGAGCACACGGAGCGCCTGCACAACTCCGCGCGCCTGCTCGGCTTTGAAATTCCCTATTCTGTTCAAGAAATTGATGATGCCTGCATCAAGCTGCTGGAAATGCAGGGTTTCTCTGACGCCTATGTGCGCCCGCTTGCGTGGCGCGGCTCGGAAATGATGGGCATTTCCGCTCAGAAGAACACGATCAATATGGCCATCGCCATCTGGCAGTGGCCAAGCTATTTTGACCCCGCGCAAAAGCTGAAGGGCATCCGCCTTGATATGGCTGAGTACCGCCGGCCTGATCCGCGCACCGCGCCATCGGCGTCCAAAGCGGCGGGTCTGTATATGATCTGCACGATTTCCAAGCATGCGGCGGAGGCCAAGGGCTATTCCGATGCGCTGATGCTGGATTGGCGTGGCCAGGTTGCCGAATGTACCGGTGCCAATGTATTCTTTGTCAAAGACGGCGCCATTCACACGCCGAAGCCGGATTGTTTTTTGGACGGTATCACCCGGCGCACGGTTATCGGCCTCGCCAAAGAGCGCGGTATCGAGGTGATTGAGCGCGCGATCATGCCGGAAGAATTGGCAGGTTTTGAGCAGTGCTTCGTCACCGGGACGGCAGCTGAAGTGACGCCGGTATCAGAAATTGGTCCTGAGAGTTTTGTGGTTGGCGATATCGTCAAAACGCTGATGGACGATTACACACATTTGGTGAACCCAAAGGCCATGGCCGCGGAATAATCCGCGTAATTCACCACTAACGCTTGATATGGCGGCTTCAGCCGCCCCATTTGGTTGACACACCCTTAATTTCGGTTGATGCATTCAACCGTGAACTGCGGTTCCATAACAAAAACGGGGAAAAATCATGGAAGCTCTTATTCCAATTATCATTCAGGCGATTTCCGGCATGGTCGGTGGCGGTATTGTCGGTTCTATCGTCAAGCAAGGTGCGATGGCGCTGTTGCCAAAACTGTTGGCTGGCGGCATTGGCGGTATTGCAGGCGGTTCAGCGCTTGGCCCTATCGTTGGTGGCCTGATGGGCGCTGCTGGTGGTGACGCGGCTGGTGGCTTGGACATTGGCGCGTTGATCGGCCAAGTGGCCGGCGGTGCTGCTGGTGGCGGTGCCCTGACCGCATTGGCGGGCGCATTTCTCGGCAAAAAATAATCTTGTCGCATAGACCTTGAAAAAGCGGCCCCAGTGGCCGCTTTTTTGTTTGCTGGAGCGCTTGGGCTGACTAGGGTGCGCGAAACGCGGAGAGAACTTGTGGAACCATCTTTGAATGCGCTGATCGTGCCGGTAACGGACTTCCAGCAAAACTGCACCATCCTGTTTGACCGCAACACCAAGGCCGGTGTCGTTGTCGATCCAGGGGGCGACGTCGACAAAATTCAGCAGGCGCTGGTGCAGCACGAGATCAAAGTCGAAGCGATATGGCTGACCCACGGCCATATTGATCATGCTGGCGGTGCTATGGATTTGAAGGACGCGTTGGGCGTCGATATCGTTGGCCCGCACCAGGATGACACGCCCCTGCTGCAGGGGCTGGAGGCGCAAGCCAAGATGTTTGGGCTCAACTCGCCGGTGCGCAATGCGGAGCCGGACACCTGGCTCAGTGATGGTGACACCGTGTCGTTTGGCGACCACGTGTTTGAAGTGTTGCACTGTCCTGGCCATGCGCCCGGCCATGTGGTTTTTTACAACCGCGCGGCGGGCTTTGCCCATGTGGGTGACGTGTTGTTTCGCGGGTCCATCGGCAGGACCGATTTGCCCGGTGGCGACCACAGTGCGCTGATCCATTCAATCAAAACCAAGCTTTTGCCGCTAGGCGATGAGGTCGGCTTTATCTGTGGCCACGGGCCGGGCGGCCAGCTGGGTGAAGAACGGCGTACGAATCCGTTTCTTACGTAGGCTGGCCGCCTTACCCGTCCGGGTTATTCGGCTTTTTGAATGTCGGTCAGCGTGGTTGTGCCGTCTTCATACACCACATTGACCGCGTCTCCGGGCATCAACGCTTCGATGTCGAGTCCATCTGATGCAAACCATGTGGTGCCATCGTCCATGATGACGGTGCGGCTGGCCAGGTCAACACTGGCGATGACGCCTGTGCCTTCACCTGCAAACGCATAGGGTGCGCTGCCCGCAATGAGTGTTGCGCCGATCAAGAATGCTGCGATTGGTTGTTTCATAGTTAAACTCCTATCAGTTTGGTTTTGGCCGTCACGATGTGCGGCCTGCCCTGACGTTGATCGCGATAAATGTGATCCGCAAATCACGAACTGTGAAATAAATCAGCCAAATCAAAGACATAATTCCGCCACGGATGGAGTTTGTCGTATTGTAAGGCCATGAAAGGCGGCGGTTTTTCTTTGCCCAAATTGGTCACAATCGCCCACCGGGCGACTATTTTGTGTTCACGACAACCGGTCACCAGGGCACATTTGATCGGCGTTATATTTCGTGAGCATTGTCTGCCGGTGTTTTCGCACGTTGCACTTGCCATGCAGGTAGCAATTCAACGAGGAGAATCGCTGCAAAAATGAGGGCGCAGCCAAACAGGCCAATCGTGCCGATACGCTCGTTCAAGAACCACGCGCCGAACAGGGCCGCAAACAGGCTTTCGGATGACATGAAAATAGCCGCCTGTGACGCGGTGGTGTGACGCTGGGCGATGGCTTGCAAGGTGAACGCCACGCCGCCTGACACGCCGCCGGCGAACAGAATTTCTGGCAGGGCATTGGTGATGGCAGTGATGTCTACGGTTTCTACGGCTAAACCACCCAGCACGCCCAACACAGCGCATACCGTAAACTGGATAAAGGCGAGGCGGAACACGCCCTGTTTGCCGCCCGCGACTTGGCCCAAATATAAAACATGGGCCGCCCAAAACACGGCGCAAACCAGGGTTTGCGCATCGCCAATGGTCAGTGCCGCCAAATTGCCGCCGGACAGAAGGTAAATGCCCGCCAGCACCAGCAGACAACCGGGCCAGACAACGAAGTGAGGCCGTTGGCGCAGCACAATCACCGCCAAGATCGGCACCAGCAAAACATAGGTGCCCGTCAGAAAGCCCGAATTGGTAATCGATGTCGTCAGCAAGCCGACCTGTTGGAACGCCAATGCGCCAAACAGCAGGCAACCCAGTGCAATAAATTGGCCGGTCTGTTTGCGGGTTATAGGGGTGGCGTTCTGCTTGCGGCTTTCAAAAAGCGCAAAGGGCAGCAAGACCAGCGCACCCACCCCGAAGCGGATGCCGGTAAAATAGAGCGGTGCGATCGCGTCCATCGCCGTGGACTGCGCGACAAAGCCCAAGCCCCATAAAGCGCCGATGAGCAGCAAGAGCATATTGGCGGCGGTGCGGGTCATGGGCGGGTTCCGTCTATTCACACAGTCATTGAAGCGTGGGCACAGCCTGCGGCTTTCTGGAGCATTTCCGATTGATTCTGGATCAGCAATCGCTGCCTTTCGCTACGCTCAAACGCGATTGCTGATACTTCAGGTGATCCGACACCAACCGGAATTGCTGTACCGCCGTCTATGGACCAGCTTTTTGCCGGTTCACACTGTTTTTTGTGCGTTGCGCGCTTAAATAAGTAAAACAAAAACAAAGCGGGAAATTTGATCATGACAATTCGGCGTGGACTTTGGTTGGCAAGCCTTTTGGGTGTTTTGTCGTCTCTCATGATGGCGTCTGCTCTTGCCAACCAGTTCAAGCGGATCAATGACGTCAACGTGTCATGCACAAACTCATTGCAGTGCGATCTGTTTATCACCGATCCGCGTGTGACGCTTTACACTTTCGCCCTGCGGCGCGGCGCGGCAGAACAGGCTGCGATGTCGCTGGTGTTGGCGACGCGCCAGCCATTGGCGTCTGGCTCGGAGGTGGCTTTGCGCATCGATGGTCACGACGTCGCCCGTTTCACTCAGCAGGCGCTTTCGTACCGGGCGGCGGTGTATGAGTATGTACGGCGCGACACCGAGATAGTGGATGCTGTGTTGGCTGCCACCAGCAATGGGCGGCTGCTGCAGGTCGAATATACAACGCGCGGCGGGCAAACCGCGGCCAATTTTGGCCTGTCCGGTTTTGTCGAGGGTTTGCGGTTTGCCGATGCGGTGCAAGGGCGTCAGGGTGCGGCCAATGCCTGGTCGCGATTTGCAGGCCAAGGCGGAGTTGCCCCGACGATGGGCAGCGCGGTGATTAGTCGTTTTGACGATGTGCCGTTCTTGATCCGCTCGCGTTTTTTCCGCCGCGGTGACGCGCTATGCGCCGGTGCAGACACCGAAGGTGCTGGCTTCAATGGCGCGTTTTCGATCAGTGCCGGCGATGTGGCGCTTTACGCGCTGCCATGCGGCCCGTCGACGCCAGAGGATCGCGCGTTCAGCCTGTTTGAACTCGAGGGCGGCGAGCTGACAGCGCTGGCTTTTCCCGTGATGACGGGGCAGGGACCGACCGTGCGATACCGCGTGCCAAATCTTGTGTGGGATGCTGCAACCACCACGCTGATTTCTGATGGCATTGCTGATAATTGCGCCCAGAAACATATATGGAGTGTTGGCGGTGCGGCGCCGTTGCGACTGACTTTGACCAGCAGCGATGTGGCTGAAGAGTGCGGCGAGGCGGTACAATCCTGGCCGGTAGGACAGTAAATGAAGCCGGATGATGCCAATTCCATTTTGTCGTTCTTGCGTGAAGCGGAGGCACTCAAGGATGTGCTGCGCAGCGGCCATACCGCTTCCGGCAAGCGCGAAAGCACAGCCGAACACAGTTGGCGGCTTTGCCTCGCAGCCATCGTCGTAGGACGGCAGGTACAGCCTGCAGTTAACATGGAACGCTTGCTGCAATTGTGCATCATCCATGATCTGGGTGAATTGTATTGCGGTGACACGCCCGCCATAGATCAAACAGCCAATGACGGGCGCGATGTGCGCGAAGCGGAAGGCTTTGCACGTTTGATCGCCCATCTGCCCGCAGGTGACCGGCGATATTTTCAGGATCTGTTTGACGACTATAATGCAGGCCACACGCCTGAAGCCAAGCTCGCCAAGGGCTTGGACAAGCTGGAAACAATTCTGCAGCACACCCAAGGCAAGAACGCGCCGGATTTCGATTACGGCTTCAATCTGGACTATGGCCGCCAATGGACGGACCTTACGCCGGAAGTGTCAGCGTTGCGCGCGCTTGTTGATGGTGAAACCGAACGGCTCGCGGGCGCTCAATCCAAGGATGCTTGAGCGATCCAGCCTTCAAGCCGTGCCTTGTTGACACCAAGGTCCGAATAGCCAAGCTGCGCTCGCGCGTAAGCAATGAGGCCTGTGCGGCCATCGTCCATCGTCACCGCTTGCAGCCAAATCGTGTCAGGAAACCGCATCAAGTTTGAGCGCGCGACGTAGCGTGCCTTGGTGGCATCTGTGCCATCATCCACACGCTGAACATGGTGTGTGACGGTTGTTGCTGCGGCATCGAGCGCTGCGATCAGTTCAGCAGGGGACACGTCATAGGTAGATAGTGTTTGGTCGACGGTGACCGCGTCGCACAGGCCTTGCGAACACAGTAGTGCGTCATGGGGTTTTTGCGTGCGTTCAACCGTGGTCAAATCCAGCGCACCAAGGTCAGCTGGTCCGGCAATTGCGGTCCATGTGCGCTCACGCCCGAACAATACAAATGTGCTCGCGGCGATGATGATGGCCACGGCCATGACGGCTAGAATATTGAAAAGCATACGCATCGTGTCTCTTTGTCAGCCCAGCTTGGGCATGACGGCCATTGCGCGGTGTGTCAATGGCGGCTTGAGGTGTGCGCGTAGTCGCGTTTCAGGGTGTTCCAGAACGCGGCGGAGCCTGCGATCATGGCAATGAACCCGGCACTAACAATCATCAGCATCAATTGATGTTCGGTCACGGTGCTCAGTGCCCCACCTTGGTCAGGCGCGGCAAGCATGCGGGCAAGCTCTGCCACGTGGTCGCCGAGCAAAGGTGAAAAGCTGGACGCAACGGGCAAGGAAGACGCCGACGCAACTTTGGTGAGGCCAAAAAGAGCGATGAGACTGCCGATAGCGGTGCCAAAAAAGAAGGCGCGCTGCGACCTAAGAGTAAGCTTCGACATTTTCTGCATTTTCTTTTTTGATACCGAGAACATGAGTCGCCCCTGTCTTTGCCTATTTTCACAATCGCTTTTCAAAACGGCGACAAGGGGGTGCAAATTGGGCGCGTGCGGGGAGTTATTGTGTTTATTTTGTGGCAAAAACGGCTTGATGAGCGCCTGTGACTGCGTCGCGCGACGAAATTTTCTCCCATTCAGGGAACTTCGCCGGTGCAATGCGCGGCACGGCAAGCGCAAACCCTTGATAAAAGTCCGCTTTGGTTTTTGTCGCCAAAATCAGTTGCCAGCTTTTTTGGATGCCTTCCAAAACGACTTGAATGCGCTCATGCTTGAACTGTTCGATCATGCGCTTGAGCTCGAAAAAGCCTTGAGGATCAGCCATTTTTTGCTGCACCATGCGCCCGTCCAGCTTGACGATGTCTGGCGTTAGCGCCGCGACCCGCTCCAGGTTTGACGATTGGGCGCCGAAGTCATCAACCGCCACAAGGTAGCCGCGTGCGCGCAACATATAGACGAACTCTTTCAACGCCACAGTGTCGAAGGCCTTTTGTTCGGTGATCTCACAGACCACGTTGCCCGGTGCGATTTCGGTGCGCAGCAATTCGCGACCAATATTTGCTAGCGTGCTTTCAAACCGCGATGGTGAGCCGAGCACGGAAGGATCAAAATTCACAAAGAGCCGCCGCATGGACGGGGCCAGAAACTGCGCATTGCGGATGTGCATGGTGCGCGTCAGGCTCTCAATTTCATCGCGTTTATGGTTTGCAAGACCTTTGAAAAAACTGCCGGTCGCGACGCGCTCACTGCCGTGAAAAACGCGCAGCAAACCTTCCGCGGCAACCGGCACAAACCGCTCATTGCGCACACAAAAAATTGGTTGAAAAGCGGAGCGCAACGTCACGCCATTGCGGTCGGCCACCCACGTGCCGTCGCTGGATTTGTAGGCGTCGGCGCTGTCTTGTTTGGAGACAACGCTTGGTTGAAAGGACATTGCAAAAGCCTCGCGGTCTGGGTCTTGTGTTTTTTTCCTAACACACCGGCTTAAATTTATAGTTAATGATTTGCTTGTGTCAGGCTTTTTCTTGCGCTTGCATCGGCTATGGCGCATATCGGCGTGGCCGGCATGACGCCGGGATATGTTCCAGTTGGAGACCCCAGTTATGGCCTTTATTGCCGATAGCCTCGCTCGTGTTAAACCCTCTGCCACAATCGCTGTCAGCCAGAAGGCGCGTGAGCTGAAAGCCGCTGGTCGCGATGTCATCGGCCTTGGTGCCGGTGAGCCGGATTTTGACACGCCCGACAACATCAAAGCGGCTGCCAATGACGCGATCGCGCGCGGCGAAACCAAATACACGGCGATTGCTGGTATTATCGAACTGCGCGAGGCGATTGCCGCAAAATACAAGCGCGAAAACGGTCTCGATTACACCGCCGATCAGGTGATCGTCGGCACCGGCGGCAAACAGGTTTTGTACAATGCCTTTGCCGCAACGCTGAACCCCGGCGATGAGGTGCTTATCCCGACCCCTTATTGGGTGAGCTACCCCGATATGGTGTTGCTGAACGGTGGTGAGCCGCGTTTTGTGGAAACATCGTTGGAAACCAGTTTCAAACTGACTGCCGAAGCGCTGGATGCGGCAATAACACCGAAAACAAAATGGTTGATCTTCAACTCACCGTCCAACCCGTCTGGTGCGGCCTATAGCCATGACGAACTGAAAGCACTGACCGATGTGCTGTTGAAACATCCGCATGTGTGGGTGCTGACCGACGATATGTATGAGCACTTGTGCTACGGCGATTTTGAGTTTGTCACGCCTGCACAGGTGGAGCCGAAGCTCTATGAGCGCACATTGACCATGAATGGCGTGTCGAAAGCCTATGCGATGACCGGTTGGCGCATCGGCTATGCTGCGGGCCCGATTGAACTGATCAAGGCGATGACCAAGGT
>JBAUIL010000307.1:0-16873 GCA_049682915.1 Ahrensia sp.
AAGCAGCAGCCGTGTTGGCTCGCGATGGCGAACCGGCCGCAGCGGCGCGCTATGTTCAAAGCCTGCATGATGCCGTCAAAGGCGTTGACCGTTTTCTCAATGGCGCGCCCGGCCAGCTGTGGTTCGATAAGATGAAGAAAGACGGCAGCTTTGTTTCTGAGGACGTACCGGCGAGCAGCCTGTACCACATCATCGGCGCAGTCGAAGCGCTGGAAGCCTTTGTAGCGTCATGACAGCGCGTACGACAGCTGACCTTGACGTAACAGTTGTCGTTGCGACCTTGAACGCTGACGCGTATTTGGCCGACGCGCTGACGTCGGTCGGCGACGAGGTGCAGCGCTGCCAGCAAGCTGGCTACAGTGCCGAAGTGCTGATCGCCGACGGCGGGTCTACAGACGCGACGCTCGACATTGCCGGGGGCTTTCCCTTCGTCACTATTTTGCCCGGCACCGATACAGGCCTTTACAATGGTTTCAACCGCGGCGTGAAGGCGGCGCGCGGCATGGCGATCACTTTCGTTAATTCGGACGATCAGTTGTTGCCCGGTGCGCTCACAGCGGCATTGGCGGTGTTGAAGTCTGACGAAACGCCGGGCTGGACCAGTATCGACATCACTCAAGGCCGGTCGGTTGAAAGCGCCAAAGCAATGCGGCGTGACTGCCCGTTGAACCTCGAAGGTGCGTTGTTCGGCATTCCGGCAATCAACGGGCTGGTGATCCGCACATCCACCTTTGAAACGGTTGGCCTGTTTGATGAACATGTTGGCCTGTCGGCAGACCGCCTGCTGGTGGTCGGTTTGGCGCGGTCGGGCCTGACCGGCCATCATCTGGCACAGCCAGGCTATTTTTACCGCCTGCATGACGGCTCTCTTACAGGCTCGTTTGATGCCCATGCGCGCGACCGCATTTTCAAAGCGGAGCTAGCCATGGCAAACCACTTGAAGAGCGCCGCCGATCAGTGGCCCGCAGGCGATCAAGCGCTGGTTGGCGCACACCGCGCCGCTTGGACGGCGCGTGACTACATGCGCAAAAAGCGTTGGCTGGCACTTGGCACGCTTGCCTTCAGCGGCAGTTTACTGCGTGGTGTGGCAAGCTGGCGGCGTTGGCGCGGCCGTCTGTCAGGCTGGTGAAGAGGCCTCTTCGCGCGCAAGGCAACGTGGCCAATAATTGGCGGCATCACTATGGGCGCGGTAGTGCTGGCTGGCTTCACGCGCGCGCTTTCTCGTTTGCTTCGCATTGACCGCTAGATCGACAATAGCCTTGGCGAAATCCTTCGGTTTTGTTGCCACCGCGCCGCCGGTTTCAAGCGCCACTAAACCAGGATAGCTACCATCGGTTGCCACGATGGTTGCGCCCGCATTGAGTGCCTCCACAACAATGCCAGAACCGCGCACCCGATATTCGCTAAGCTCATAGGGCATCATCATCACGTCAGCGGCAAACAACACATTGTCGTAGAACTCTGTCGTCAGCGCATTGTGAAACAGGGTCACATTGTCTGCTTCCAGCGCTTCAATGCGGCTGATGGCTGTGATGATGTCGGGGTGATAGCCGACAACCTGCTTTGACGACTGCATGGCGAAGTGAATTTTGGGCGCATCCGGCCCGGCATAGGGCTTGGACGACACGATATTCTGCACGTTCTGGATGACGAAAGGCAATTTCTGATAGCCTTTTTCCAGTCGCGCTGAGCCGAGATAAGCGCACAGAAATGTGTCCGGTGTAATATCCAATTGCTCACGCCGGAACTGATGGCGCGCGGCCTGACTTGGCTCTAGCTGTGGTGCAACCGGCAGGTCCAGCGCCGTGACCTGAACTTTCCAGAGACCGGCAAGGTGGGCAGCGAGATATTTGTTTTCACCATACAGATAAACGCTGGCGTCGATCTTGCCGGCCTTGCTCAGTTGCGCAATGGCGCGGGAGATTTCCTTGGCATCCTTGCGGTTAGGCATGACGCCTACCGGATCATAGGGCGTACACACATGCATAATCGGTGTTGCTGCCGCAGGCCGCGTCCGCAAAGCCAACTCAATGCCCAGATAGGTTACACCGTCAGCGGTATGAAACAGCATCCGGTCGTCGTTGGTCATGGCGCAGCTGTCCATGGCGGCGTTGAGCATATTGGCAAAGCTCTCGCCTGTTGGCTCCGTGGCGGTACCATCACCGCGATAGGCATCATACATCGACCACGACAAAACCGGCTGCACGTCGATATCGGTCGGCACCGCCAAAGACTGGGCATCAAACTGCGTCGAGCAAACCCAGGTCACGTGAAAGCCGCAAGCCTGCGCTGACCGCGTGGCGTTCAATGTCAGCGTAAAATGGTGACCTTGCGAATCCACAAGTGAAGGATCGAAAACAAATAGTCGTTTCATGGTGTTGCCGCCGTGGAACCGTTTTTAACGCTCGAAAACATCCCAAACCTCATGGGCTGCGATCATGCAGAATGGCGGTTTGCGATAGTGATCAATATCATCAAAGTGAGACGCACCGTCACCGGCACCGCAATTATAGACAATGCGCTTGGCGCTGCGCCTGTGGGTCATGTTGCGCAGCGCTGTCAGCAGGCACAATGTCTCATCCCACGCAAAAAACTGGCGCAATGTAATCGAAGGCTGGCGGCCCGGCGTTACATCAATACGCCGCAGCACTTCCGGCGTCAGCGCTTCTTTGGTGAACGCCAAGAACTGCTTCTCGCTCATCAGATAGCAATCCAGCAATTCACGCAGCAAAGGAGCCAAGCGATCGGCGGTGGTCGCCCAACCCCACCCTTGAAAGCGTGTAAAATCGCGTCCCTCATTGGGCAAGCCGAACGGATGGCCATAGACTGAAAATACATTGTCGCCGTCAGTCAGCGCATTGAGTTCTTTTTCAAATTGATCAATGCAGTCAGCCGTCGGAAAACAATCATCTTCCAAAACGATGATCCGGTCATAGTTTTCGACCATCGCATACAGACCGTGCAGGATCATTTTGCGCATGCCGATGTTGCCCGCATGGGCGTGCACTTCGATATCGGGAAAAGACGCAGCCACGGCGCGCACCGCTTCCACTTCACGCTTGCGGTTAGGTGAGCCTTGATGGCCATCAAGCCATAAGTGCACCTGTGCCAAGCGCCCTTGTTTTTGCAGGCTTGTCAGCGTGTTCCTCAACACTTCCGCGCGATTATAGCCGAAAACAGCAATGCCGGTTTTGCGGGCACCGCGCGCCGCCACTAGGCCAGTCTCTGCCATGTTAGGACCGCTTGTATCGGGCAACGATTAAGCCATCCGGCTGATCATCGGGGTCAGGGCTTTCAAACAGGATCTCGTGGTCTCGCTGGAAATGCTCCAAGACCGTTGCATGAATAGCAGCGGAGTGCGTACCGACGATCCAGGTGTTAACATGACCGGCGGCTAGAAATTCCAAATTGCGGTTAAACAGGGCCAGTTCGGCGGATTGAATATCGACTTTCATCAGATCTATCGGTCCGCCAACCATGGTCAAAACATCGGCCAAGTTTATGGTTGGCACTTCAATCGTATTTTCATGCTCAACCGTGCGGTCAGCACCTTGGAGGATGGACGATTCAAATGACTTTTCACGGAACACCACGCTTTTGCCATGCGGGTACAATGCGCGGTCGACGGCTGTGTAATCATCCGGTGAAAGCCCGTTGAGCATAAATGTCTCACGCATGCGGGCACGAAAATGCGGGCTTGGATCTACCGCGTAAATTTCGGCTGTTGGCATAGCCCGTTTGACGAGCACGCAATAGTAGCCCAGCGCAGAGCCGACATCGACGAAGCGAAACGGCCTGTCTTGGCTGCTCATTTGGCTTTGTTGCGCGTTCTGCAAAACGGTTGTGAACCAATGTTCTTCAACTGGTTCATGGATAGCCCGCGGCGCCTCTTCATAGCGCCGCAATTGACCATCGGATATATCGTTTTTGAACACCAAAACGCCATTGTCGAACTTAAATACGTCGGCGGTCATCCAATATCCTTTAGCATCAGCCTATCGGCTTAGCTTGCTTTTTCCGCTTCTTTTTCGCGGGTCTCATTCCAGTAGGAGACGCACGGGATTTTTGAGCGGTCACACCGGTCAGCATATTTGCGCGCGATGTTGGTGATCTCTTCGAGCAGACCTTCTTCGAGTGTGATCGGCTTCAGGCCCAAACCAACAAATTTGTCGTTGCGCACATGCAGGTCATTCTCATCGTCTTCCTTGCGGGGATTGGACAAGAACTCGACTTTCGCGCCGGTCTTGTCGGCAATCATTTGCGCCAGATCACGCACCCGGTGGGTCTGTGTCATCTGGTTGAGAATGTTGACGCGGGTGCCTTTTTCAGGCGGGTTGCTGATCGCCAGCTCAATACAGCGCACCGTATCCTGAATGTGAATGAAAGCGCGTGTCTGACCGCCCGTGCCATGTACCGTCAGCGGGTAGTCAACGGCAGCCTGCATGACGAAGCGGTTGAGCACGGTGCCATAGTCACCATCGTAGTCGAAGCGGTTGACCAAACGCTCGTCCATCGCCGTTTCTTTGGTTTGGGTGCCCCAAACGATGCCCTGGTGCAGGTCGGTAACGCGCAGCGCGTCGTTCTTGACATAATAGGCAAACAGCAGCTGATCCTGCGTTTTGGTCATGTGATAAATCGAACCGGGATTTACCGGATACAAAATTTCCTGCTGAACCTCTTCGCCTGCGTCCGTACGAATGGAGACGGTGAGATAACCCTCGGGGATTTTCATGCCGGCTGTGCCGTAGCCGTAGACACCCATCGTGCCCAAATGGACAACATGGATATCAAGACCGGTCTCAACGATGGCCGCAAGAATGTTGTGCGTGGCGTTGAGGTTGTTTGAAACCGTATAGCGCTTGTGCTTGGACGATTTCATGGAATAGGGCGCGGCGCGCTGCTCGGCAAAGTGCACCAGCGCATCCGGTTTGAAGTCAACGATGGATTTCAAAAGCTCGGGATAGTCTTCGGCAATGTCGATGGATTGGAATTTGATATCTTTACCGGAAATTTCTTTCCATGCGGCGAGACGTACGCCGATCGGCGCAATCGGTGTCAGAGACTCCACGCCAAGTTCAACGTCGATCATGCGACGCGAAAGATTATCAACAATCAAAACCTCATGACCAAGATTGGAAAGGTGAAGCGCGGTCGGCCATCCGCAAAAACCATCACCACCCATGACCATAATCTTCATTGTCTCACCCGATCCTTTTAAAGTTCTCACTCCGCCATCGCGGTCTCACGCGCTGTCTCTAAACGTTTTGCTGACGCTTTGTAAAGTCATGCTGCACTGCAGCGAAAACAAACTTCCCTAAGGACACATGTTCCGAAATGGTTGACAATGACCGCGTCTTGTCAAAAGTGCGTCTCATAAGCTATTGGCGGTCCTAATAGGCTTGGAAACAATCTTCAGGCCGTAAATCCGCAAACAGGGCACAAAATTCTTTGGTGGGATATTCTGCCTAGTTTCATATGTTTCCTTAGAATAAATTTTAGCAATGACAAACCAAGCCAATACCCGCAGCCGCGAAGCGATAGTTGCCCAGATCTGCATTGTTGGGGAGTGGATAGATTTATATCCGCTCATCTACCATGTGCTTGGCGCGGTAACGCCGTCCATATTAAAGCCAAGCAAATCAATTGACAAACGTGCTGGCAGTGTCTGCCATTTATTGATGGAATAGAACATGGTTGAGAAAAACTACTTTCCAACGATTGATGGCGTGCGCACCCTTGCTGTGGGGATCGTCGTCATTTTTCATGCCATGCCATCATGGATGTCCGGCGGCTTTATAGGCGTGGATATCTTTTTCGTCATTTCCGGCTTTTTGATCACCCGCAACATCGTCAGTGAGATTGATGCAGGCCATTGGTCGTTTGGCCGTTTTTATCTGCGCCGCATTGCACGGCTTTTTCCCGCCCTGTTCGCCACGGTGCTGCTAACGCTGATTGCGGCATGGTGGTATCTCGACCCCGAGGCGCTTGAGCGCCTTGGCCGCACAGCAATCTTTACAGTGTTGTCGGTATCCAACATCTTCTTTTGGACGGAAGCAGGCTATTTCGATGCCGCCGCAATCACCAAGCCCCTGCTGCACACATGGTCATTGTCGGTGGAAGAACAGTTCTATCTGGTCTGGCCGCTGCTGCTGACGGCGCTGTTTTTAAGCCGCTCGCTAAACATGGTGAAAATCGGATTGGTTGCTGTCGGTGCCGTGTCGCTTGCGGCGGCGCTTCTGCTTGATCCGGCACAGCCTGATACCGTGTTTTTTCTCACCCCATTCAGGGCCTATCAGTTTGCGCTCGGCGGTATGATTGGCCTGATTGGCCCGGCCTCTCCATCATCGTGGCGCTCGCCGGTTTCAATTGCCGCAATCATCAGTATCGCGGCGTTATCCGTTGGCTCCCTGGTGCTTAATGGCGATAGTGCACATTTCTTTGCGGCAACGCTGCCTGCGATTGCCGCAGCGGTTGTGTTGTATGCTGCCCGGTCTGCGCCGGTTGAGTTTTTGTTTGGCAACCGTGCAGCGATCTGGGTGGGGCAACGTTCCTATTCGATCTATCTGGTTCACTGGCCGATCATCGTATTCTGGACTGCCGCCTCGTTTTCCGGCTGGGATGCACAGCTTGCGCTCGGCTCCATTCTTGTAAGTGTCATTGCCGGAGCGGCCCTGTATAGTCTGGTGGAAAAACCATTCCGCAGCCGCCCGACCCAGTCGCTCCAATTTCGCGGCGGCGTGTTTGCCGGTGTCGCTGCATTGAGCATCGCAATCCTGACCATCAGCGCGCATTATTGGGGCAATCAGGGGTATGGCGCGCGCGTGCCCAGCGCCATCATGGCATTGACCAAACCGAAGGAAAGCTGGGGCGAGCGCCAAGTATCGCTGCGAACGGGTCAATGCAACTTGGTCGATCAATATAAACTAGAAGATTATGACCGAATTGCCTGCGCGACGGTCGATCCTGCCAAGCCGTCTTACTTCATTGTAGGTGATAGCTTTGCTTCTGACACTTACATGGTCCTATCTGACGCTTATCCCGATGTGCACTTTCTGCAGATGACCGTACCGGGCTGTCAGCTGCGTCTTGCCTCGGATTTCGAAAATAATTCTGCTGTTGAATGCCGTAAACTCTATCAGTTGGCTTTTGAGGAGATTGCATCTACGCCGGGGCTTGATGGTGTAGTTTTGGCGTCAAACTGGGAACGCGGGAAGTACTATCGGGCCGCCGATATTGCCGCTACGCTGGACGGAACGGGGTTAGACGTGGTGGTGATCGGTCAGCACCTTCGTTTCCAACAGCCACTACCGACAATCGTTCGCTCTGTTTTCAATTTGCAAGATGCGCAAACGAAAGCCAAAGTGCTGCTAAAACCGGACCCCTTCGAGATTGACGAGGAGTTCGAAGCGCGCTTGGTCAATTCCAATGTCCGTTTTTTTGACTTCATCGATCTCCAGTGCCCGCAGGGTGAGTGCGACACAGTCGATCAGATCAATGGGATATTTTATCTCGATGACTCACATTTGTCGCCGCAGGGTGCACGTGTACTCGCAGCAAGACTGGCAGAGCAGCAGCCGGACTTGTTTGCGCCATCGCGCTGAGCAGTCAATCTTATCCATGGGCGGGTGGCGTCATTTAGAGTTATCGGTTCAACAACCAGGTGGACCGAACCATGGAAAATACACCCAACTTGCAGCTGCCTTATATTATGCCGGCGCAGGCGCAAAAGCACGTCACCCACAATGAAGCCATCCGCATGCTGGATGCGCTGGTGCACTTGGCGGTCATGGACCACACATTGCCAAGTCCGCCGGTTGCCCTCGACGGGCAACGCTGGATCGTCGGCGCCAACGCGCAGGGCGCATGGGCGGGCCATGATGGTGAGATAGCCGCTTGGCAAGACGATGCCTGGTCTTTTCTTGCGCCGCAAACCGGCTGGCTGGCTTGGAGTGTGGCCGATAACACGCTGATTGCTTACCGAAACCAAGAATGGAGCGCGGTTGTGTCGGCTTCCGGTAGCGGGGGCAGTGGAACGCCGTCCGAAGGCGGCAATGACCTCGCCCAATTTGGCGTCAATACAGACGCTGATCTCAACAACCGGCTTGCTGTTAAAAGTAACGGCGTTTTGCTGTCGCACGATGAAAGCCCGATGGGCAGTGGCGATATGCGCTTGTTTTGCAACAAGGCCACGACGGACAATGTAGCGTCGCAGCTTTATCAAAATGGTTTTGAGGCGCGTGCCGAGACGGGGCTTGTGGGCAATGATGATTACTGCGTGCGGGTCAGCACCGATGGTAGCGTTTGGCACAACGCGCTGCATGTTGATGCGGCAACAGGTTTGGTGGCGATGCCCGCGACCCCCAGCGCAGCTTCGCTGCTGATGAATGGCGATTTTGCGGTAAACCAACGCAATTTTGTGGGCGGTGCCCTGCCGGCGGGTGCATTCGGTCCCGACCGCTGGTTGGCTGGCTCTGAGGGTGCCAATGTCAATTTAGCCGGTTCAGGTGCCGTGACACTCAACAGCGGTGCGATTGCGCAAAGGGTGCATTCAGCCATGTTGCATACGCCGTTTGTGACGGTGTCGCTGGATGTGTTGGCGGGCACCGGCACATTGACGGTGACATTGGGCGACCAGACCGCCACCATTGACGCCGGTCTTGGCCGCCGCGCGGTGACGCTTGCAAGTCCTCTTGACGAGGCCGGTATCACGTCTCTGACGATCAGCCAGTCCGGCGACCCGGTCACTTTTGCGCGCGTGAAGCTGGAACAGGGTGGCATCGCTACACCTTGGGCGCCGGTCGATCCTGACATTGAGTTCCAAAGAATGTGCCGCTATTTTTTCAGGCGGCCCCTTGAAGGCTACAGCGAAATATGCGCTGCGCGCTCGCACTGGAACAATGATGTGCGCGCCCTGCTGCAGCTGCCTGTTGTCATGCGCGTTGCACCGGCGGTGAGTTGGGGCGGCACGACATCGACATGGACAGTCTCCAATGGCGGCAATGTCGCCAATGTGACCGCGATCAGCCTGTGGCGGTCCACCCCGATGGACGTCACACTCAATCTCGCCACAGCGTCCATGGCGGCCAACAACGCTGTGTCCGTCCGGCAAAATGGACCCAATCCAAGTTGGATTGATTTTAACGCCGAGCTTTAGCGGCTCCTAGCGCATTTCCACTTTGGGTTGAATCAGCAGTCGCTGCCTTTCGCTACGCTCAAACGCGTTTACTGATGGTTTGAGTGATTCAACCTCAATCGGAATTGCCCTAGCGCATACCCGCTTCGATATCTTCAATCGAGCGGTTTTGCAGGGCGATCGTCAACAGACTGTCACGCGGTTTGTCGAGCGCCAGATGCGCCCGAATGGATGCGGTTTGTGCAGTGGTCAGCTGAGGCGGGCTGCCCTGCAACCGCACCTTTGCGATCTGAGCGGCATGGCGCAGTGGCCTCAATCTGCGCCGCAGCCCCGCCGGTAGCCATTGCAGCAGATGCCTCATATCAGACCAGGATAAAGTCGGTGGCCGTCAATGATGCGATCTCCACATCCGCAATCCGGATCTGATCGCCACCGCCGAGATTGACAAGCACATCAGAGCCCAGATCGGTCATCCGGCTGGTCACCTGCGAAAAGTTGCCGAAACCAAACGCCTTGATGTCGATGACATCGTTACCGGATTTATCAAAATCGGTGATCAGATCAACGCCGCTGCCGATCCCGAAAATAAACTTATCATTTCCTCCGCCACCAGTGAGCGTATCGCGACCGCCTTTTCCATCAATCGCATCACCACCGATTCGGCCATCAATAGTGTTGGTGGCGTTGTCACCGAAAAGAACATCACCAAAGCGCGATCCAACCAACCCTTCAACGCTGGAATAGGTGTCGCCGGCGGTTTCTCCAATGTAGCCGCGCCCCGCTAGCAAATTGACGAACACACCTGATAACGCGTTGACAAACATCATCGTGTCAAATCCACTGCCGCCATAATAGGTATCCGCACCAAATCCGTCGAAAAGCAGATCATTGCCGCCTTCACCGTAAATGATATCATTACCGCCATTGCCGCGGATCGCATCGGCGCCGCCACCCCCAAAGAACATTTCGCCTCGACCATCGTCACCGACCAAAATGTCGCCCTTGCTTGATCCTCGCAAACCTTCAAGTGTGTCGTCGGCAAAGCGATCCCCGCGCGAGTCGCGCGCGCCATAGCCGGCATTCAGGTAAAAGCTGACATTTACAGCCTGCGCGGAACCTGAATAGTTCAGAATATCGAAACCGGTGCCGCCGTGATAATAATCACCGCCTTGGCCTCCAATGAGCATGTCATTACCGCCGCCGCCAAAAATAACGTCAGCGCCAAACAAGCCGTCGATCCTGTCATTGCCTTCGCCACCATTGAGCGCATTGCTGGAAGCATTGCCCTTAATGGTGTCATCGCCGCTGCCGCCGGTGGCATTTTCGATCACTACATTGCGGGCGATGGAGAAATTGTTGACGAGCCCGCCAAAGCTGGAAAATGCTTCCTGGCGCAAATCGATATCGCTGTTGGATGAAAAACCGGACAGATCCAGTCGATCAATACCACCCGCGTCCCATACTGCGCCAACAATATCGTCGGAAGCATTGGACAGCCGCCAAGAGTCGTCAATCGAGCCGTCAGTGGATTTTAAAGCTGTTGAGTTGAAGCCGTACACCGTATCACCGGCCCGCGTCGTCATATTGGCACCGTACAGCTTTTGCAGCGCCGCAATGTCATACAGCATCAGATTGGTGACATCGAGCTCATTATAGTTGGCACCGGTGATGCTGGCATCCCAATAACTCATCACCGTGTATTGGCCGGTATCGTTCCAGAACACGGCATCATTACCGTAGGTTGGGCCCAACCCGTCATACTCGCCCGGATGCGCCAGCCCGATGGCGTGGCCGATTTCGTGCAGGAAGAGTTGAAGCCGCTCACCACCCACATTCACTTCGCCCGATGTGATTGTCACTGTCGGATCGTTCGGGTTCGAACCGCCGCTCCAGCCGGCGTAACCGCCGCCGAAGGCGCTGGTACCGTACTGCTTGAAGAGCACATCTTCTGCTACAAAGTTGGGGTCATAGGCGACTTCGTTGAAAGTGATATTGGCCACTTCGGCAATCATCCGGAATGCTTCATAGGCGATAGTGCGCGCCGACGCCGTCACCGGAAAGAACTCCCCTGAAAAAGCGCCATCAAAGGCATAGGTCAGCGAACCTGCCGTGCCGAAATTGCCGCCACCCCATTTCGCGTCCCAGCGGGTGATCTGGTCTGCCGCCTGTTGCCAGTTGTAAAATGGCTTGTTGGTGGACGCGCCGGAGTAGTCTTCAGAACCGGTTGACTCCGAAATAGCGCCGGAGCATGCCGGACATGCGCATGAATGGCTGTGGCTGTAGACGAATTCATTATATTGAAGCATGTTTTTCTCCCGGCAGGCCAGTATCGCTCAGCACTCAGTCTAAACGACGGCAATCGGTGAATGGTGAACAAAAAAGTCGATCTTGCTTACTATACGTCATCATTGCAAATAGAGTTAACAAAAACTCTACCAAACGATCAACCGTTGTTTGCTCAATTTTGGTTACGGGATGCAAGGCGGCGACGGAGCAATTTTTGCCTCAACGAACGCTCATGCCTGTAATTTGTCTGCTTTCGCCGCCTCATCCGTCGTCAAATTCAAATAGCGGTCGCCATAGCCGCTTTGCTGGGGCATGATTTTGAACGCAGCCGCATCAATAATTCTATGTTGAGTAATATACTCACCATCAACAATGCCGGTCGCGCCAGCATTGACAAAATAAGTACCTTCGCGCAGCGGCAGCTTGATTGGAAAATCAACATCAACAACGTCACCTTCGTTCACATCCAGCCCTTCGCCGCGTGGCGTGGTCCACAGCGCGCCGAGTTCCAAACCGTTGATGGTTTTGATCAGGGTTGAAAAACGCGCGGCCTGCGCGGGCCGGTCAAAGGTTACGGTGTAACGTAGATGGTAGCTGCCATTGCTGAGCAGCACATTGAGCGGATTGCCGTCTGCATCGGTAATCCGCACGTTGGAAATCCGCGCGCCAACGCTGGCATATTCCATGGTCGAAACCGGTGTCAGCGCGGGCAGGAACTGCTCGATCATTTGGGGCTTTTTAGCGGGCTTTTTCGGTTTTGGCTTGGCCGCAGCCGTGCTGTCCGCTTTGCTCGCCGCAATAGCTTCAGTGATGGGATCGGCTTCAGCATCCAACTGGGCGATTTCTTCCAGAATGGCGTTGCGTTGGTCGGCGGCGGAATAAACCAGCTTTTGATAGTAGGTCACCACATTGCGCGGTGTGCTGGTCAAGAGCCGCTTACCCTTGGCCAGCATGATGGCGCGGTCGCACAGTTCCAACACCGCACCGGCACTGTGGGAGACAAACAGGATCGTCAGGCCCTTGGCCTTCAGCGCATCAATGCGCGCAAAGCACTTGCGCTGAAACGCCTCGTCACCCACCGACAGCGTTTCATCGATGATCAGAATATCCGGGTCGGTATGGATCGCGACGGCAAAAGCAAGCCGCGATGTCATGCCGCTTGAATAGGTGCGGATCGGCTGCTCGATAGCATCACCGATGGCCGCGAAATCCAAAATCTCGTCGAGCTTTGCCTCGGTCTGCTCGCGCGTCAGGCCGAGCGTCATCGCATTGAGAAAGACGTTCTCGCGGCCTGTCAAATCTGGCACAAAACCGGTGCCGAGCGACAGCAGGGCCGAAACGCGGCCATTGACCTCAACCGTGCCCGAATCGCTGTTCAGCACACCGGCAATAATGCTGAGCAGGGTGCTTTTGCCCGCGCCATTGGTGCCCACAATGCCGACGGTTTCACCCTTTGTGATCTCCAGATCGATACCATCAAGAACCAGCGCCTCGGTATAGATTTTTCGATCAGGAAAAAAGAAATGTGCAAAGCGCCGGCCCGGCGATGAAAACACCTTGTAGGACTTGCGCAGATTGCGAACGCGGATGGCGACGGGCTTGGTGCTAGAGGACATCAGCAAAACCCCGACGCACTTTCATAAACACACCCAAACCGCCAAACATCGTCAACGTGCCGATGATGATACCCGTCGCATACATGCCGACCGATGGCAGCTCTCTATACAGCAGCACATCACGCATGGTTTCCACCGATACGGCAATCGGGTTGAGCATCAAAATGGGCCGCACAGCTTCGGGCACCGCGGTCAGCGGAAAAAAAATCGCGCTCATAAACAGGGCTGCGAGTCCAATGACACCGGCGGCCTGCGCCACATCACGGAAATAGGTGCCCAGTGCCGCTAAAAGCCAGGCCATACCCAGCGAGAAGAGCACAACCGGCACAAGCGCGAAGGGCACCAGCAATGCGGTCCAACTGACGGCTTGCTGAAAAACTACCATCGCTGCCATCAGCAGGCCAAAATTGACAATCCAGGACGCGAGCGCGGTGACGTTCATCACGACCGGCAAAATCTGGATGGGGAATTTTACTTTTTTGACGAGCGCCGATTGCGAGCGCAAAACGCCCGGCGCGTTGTAGACGATTTCGGAAAAAATCCAGAACACCGTCAGGCCGGAAAACAGAAAAAGGACGTAGGCTACATCCTTGTCTTCCAGCACCTGCCAACGAGGCTTCAAAATGAAGCCAAAGACGAAAGAGTAGACCAACAGAAGCGCCAGTGGCGTGGCAACAATCCACGTCATACCCAGAACCGACGACATATATTTGACGCGCAAATTGCGCCGCGCGAATGAGACAATCAGGGTTCGTTGGCGCACCAGCGATCCCAGTTCCCGCAGCAATGCGCCAATGGCACTCATGGTTGTTTCGCTCCGTTAGCGTCGGCGGTGGTTAGAAATGGTCCCACACATCGCGCGGATATACCATATTAAACGGCGGTTTGAGATAGACGTCACTGGCCACAAAATGGGCTGAGTCTTCGCCCAAGCCACAATTGTAAATCAGCCGCGTATCCGCCATTTTGTGGGTCAGCCCTTTCATGGCGCAGATCATCGCCAAGACTTCGTCCCATGCAAAGAAATTGCGGATCGTCTTGGAAGGCTGCCGCCCGGGTGTGAGGTCCAGACGCTTCAACACATCATCGGTCAGATGCTCGTCGACAAAGGCCAGATACTCCTCCTCGTTGAGCATGTAGAGGTCGAGCAACTCGCGCCAGACCGGCAGAAGTTTGTCGCTGGTAGTCGCCCAGCCCCAGCCCTGAAAACGACCAAAATCCGGCCCTTCGCCCTTCACTTTGAAGGGATGGCCATAGACGGAAAAAACCGTGTCATTGTCGCGCACCGCATCCAGCTCGCGCGAGAATTCAGCCACCGCGTTGCGGGTCGGGAAACAGTCATCTTCCAGAAAAATAATCTTGTCGTAGCGCTCCAGCATATAGCGCTGACTGGTGATCATCATCTTGCGGAAACCGAAATTGCCGCGGTTGCGGTGCACGGCCCTTACCGGATAGCGCCGCACGAATTCCTCGGTGCGCTCCAGTTTCTCGCGCAGTTTCGGTTTGCCCTGATCGCCATCGATGAACACATGCACATCATCCAGCGCATTTTGTTGTGCGAGGCTTTCCAGCACATCATGCACGCGCTCGTGACGGTCAAAGGTGTAAACAGCGATGCCCAATGGCATTTTCTCGCCGATCATCTTGGCGCCGCCAACACTACCAGCATCAGGCTTTGCCGATACACCCGCAGGGATCGGCTTTGCAGCCAAAGCGGCGCCTGGTGCGGCCATGGCGTGCGGTTGCTGCTTGGGCAGTGTTGTACCGGCGCTTTTGAGCACGCGCTGCGATGGCTTCAATATCGCGGCGGGTGGCGAACCCCCTTCGGCACGGATTTTGTTGCGCAACCGCCAGACATAGCGGGCCGCGCGCATTTTCAGCAGCGCTTTCAGGCTGGGTTGCAAAATCTTGTTTTGCTGCTGCGCGATCGCATAGGCTTTGTCGTATTCCGCCGTCATGGCCCACAGCCCGGCATGAGCGGCGTCCAGCTTGGCCTGCATATCGCCGAGCTTTTGCTCAGCAGCCTGCGCCATGGCTTTCTGCTCAGCCCATAAACTCTCCAAACGAGCGCCCTGCGCCTCAAGGGTCACTTTGTGCTCAGCACTAAGACCGTCGATGCGCTTGCCCTGCGTCTCAAGGGTCAGTTTGTGCTCAGCACTGAGACCGTCGATGCGTTTCCCCTGGGTCTCGGATATGGATTTGAACTCAGACCGCATACGATCGATGCGCTTGATCAGGTTCTGGGTTTCCAGTGCCGTCAAGGACCCGCCAGCATTGGCTGCTTCAGCCAGTTTGCGCTTTATCGCCACCATCTTGCGCTCGTGGTTGCGCTCCACACGCGCGGCGGCTTGCTTGTCGTATCGCACGGACTTGATATAGCCGTACTCTTTGAGCGCCGGGCCAAACTTTGCGAGCATAAACGCTTTATCGTCCGGGTCGATTTCGGCCAGATTGCTGGAGTTGCTACCACTACGGAAAAATTCGGGCTTCAGCTTTTGCAGCTCTTTGAATTCGGGGATCGCGCTTTCGAGCGGCTGACGCCCAAGAAACTCTCCGATTTCTCTAATTGCCGCCTGCGAGTCGGCCAGCATTTCCTCATAGGACAAAAACAGCGTGTCTGGTCGGCTCTTTGGTTCCCACGCAGCCAGATGATCGGCCCAATTGCCAAACTCCACCGACCCGGCAACGACGTCTGCCAGATCGTGCTCCATCTGGGAAAACCGGTTGAGATAGTTCAGGTACGAAACCGCGACCGACCGGCCGTCGCGCACCACATAAATCGTCTTGCCGTCAAAATTATTGCCGTGGTCGCCGGGCACATCATGGGTTTTGACCAGCACTAATTCGTCTGAGGCTTCACTCTGCGCCTTGAAGGCTTGCCAGTCCCCGTCAAACGTCACATGGCCGACAGTGTCTGCAAGTGCTTGGTCCGCGCCAATATCGGTGGTGTCATTGTACTGCGAATAAGACTGCAGGCCGAAGAACTTTTGCAGCCAGATGCGCAGCAATGTATTGCCGGAGCGGGGGTAGGATGCGAGCCAGACGATCATGATTGTCCACCTTTATTGAGAAGCGGACGCCTTGCGCGCCCGCAGCGGGCGTTAGCTGCGCCGTGCGACATCGTCACCATTGGCCAAAAACCACGCATAGGTTTTGGTTAAACCCTCTTCGAGACCGAAGCTTGGTGCCCAGCCGGTACTGCGCAATGTGGACACATCCATCAGCTTGCGCGGTGTGCCGTCAGGCTTGCTGGCATCGGTTTTGATCTCGCCGTCAAAACCAACGACGCGACAGATCATCTTGGTCAAATCCAGGATTGAAAGGTCCTCGCCCGAGCCGACATTGACATGCTGTGCGCCTGAATAATTCTGCATCAAATGCACCATCGCGCCCGCCGCATCATCAACATGCAGGAACTCGCGCTTGGCTGCACCCGTGCCCCAAATCTCGATGGCGTCATCGCCTGCCAATTTCGCTTCATGCGCCTTGCGCATCAAGGCCGGAATAACGTGGCTGTTTTCAAGATTGAAATTGTCGCCCTGACCGTAAAGATTGGTCGGCATGGCAGAGATGTAATCAACGCCATACTGCGCACGGTACGCTTCGCACATCTTCAAACCGGCAATTTTGGCAATCGCATACCACTGATTGGTTGGCTCCAGCGGGCCGGTCAGCAGGCTGTCTTCAACAATCGGCTGCTCAGCAAATTTCGGATAGATGCACGATGAGCCGAGAAACAACAATTTCTCACACCCGGTTTGATACGCTGAATCAATGACATTGGTCTGTATAGCCAGATTGTCGTGCAGAAACTCGGCCGGGTAGCGGTCATTGGCCA
>JBAUIL010000308.1:0-3808 GCA_049682915.1 Ahrensia sp.
GGGGCGAATTCCGCGTCTTCGGGTGATCTGCGCGATTATGTCGTGCCGCATATCGCCGATGATGATGTGACCCATATTTTGCTGTCGGTCGGCACCAATGACATGAAGAATTTTCACCTCATCAGCCGGTTCAAGCGTGAATTCGGCACCTTGCTTTACGCGTTGCGCACCCGCTTTCCGAAAGCCAAAATCGTCTGGACGCAAATTCCGGACATGCGCAAATTTCCCGTGCTGCCAGATGGTTTGGGACGCGTGTTGGCGGCGCGGGCCGCGCTCATCAACCGCAAAGGGCGGCAATTATGCGCCGAGCGCGGGGCCATTGCGGCGGACGCATTTCCCATCGTTGATGCATCAGGCTTCGGCCGCGACGGCTTTCACCCCAATGATAGAGGCTACCGCGCATGGGCCATGTTTCTGGCACCCTTTTTTGTTGAACCAGTCAGCGCCAAGGTTGAGGTTGAAACAGCGCCGGACCGCAAATCCCAGTCCTAAAGTCGATAGGCGGGTCTATCGCTTTTGTCTCAGTTTACCTCGCTCGCTTGGCCCGATATGACACTATCATGTTCGGGCGAGGAGGACACGATGACCAGCAAGTCAAGCTACAACGAGATTTACAGCGGTTGGCAAAAAGATCCTGAAGGTTTTTGGGCGAAGGCCGCCGAGCAGATTGATTGGTTCAAGGCACCCGAAAAAATCTTTGACGCGGATATGGGCGTCTACGGCCGATGGTTTCCCGATGCGCTGTGCAACACGTGTTACAACGCGGTGGACCGCCATGCCGATGGCGTGCGCGGTGACCAGGACGCGATTATCTTTGACAGTGCGATTACCGGCACCAAACGGCGCTTGTCCTACAACGAGCTGAAAACGCAGGTGCAGGCGCTGGCCGCGGTGATGCGCGACAATGGTGTCACCAAGGGCGACCGTGTCCTGGTTTATATGCCGATGGTGCCCGAGGCTGTCATCGCCATGCTTGCGGCGGCGCGCCTCGGCGCTGTCCATTCGGTCGTGTTTGGCGGTTTTGCTGCCCATGAGCTGGCTACCCGCATTAATGATTGCACGCCAACCGTGATTGTGACCGCGTCGTGCGGCCTGGAGCCGAACCGCGTGGTGCAATATATGCCGTTGATCAGTGCGGCCTTGGAAGAAGCGAGCCACAAGCCCGGCAAGATCATCGTGCTGGAGCGCCCCGAGCAACCGGTTGAACTGGTTGAAGGGCGCGACGTTGATTATGCGTCCGCAGTCCAAGCCCATATTGACGCGGGCACGGAAGTTGCCTGCGAGCCGGTTGCTGCGACAGACCCGCTCTACATCCTCTACACATCGGGCACCACCGGCCAGCCGAAAGGCGTGGTGCGTGACAATGGCGGGCATATGGTCGCCATGAAGTGGACCATGTCGGCGATCTACGACATTGAACCGGGCGAAGTGTTCTGGGCGGCGTCCGATGTGGGCTGGGTAGTTGGCCACTCCTACATCGTTTATGCGCCGCTGCTGCATGGTGCGACTACCATGGTGTTTGAAGGCAAGCCCGTCGGCACGCCGGACGCGGGCACTTTCTGGCGCATCATCAACGAATACAACATCGCCTCGCTGTTCACCGCGCCCACCGCTTTCCGCGCCATCAAGAAAGAAGACCCCAAGGGTGCTCTGGTCGGCGACTATGATTTGAGCTGCCTTCGTTCGCTGTTTCTAGCCGGTGAGCGCGCCGATCCTGACACAATCCATTGGGCGCAGGACAAGCTGGGTGTGCCGGTGATTGACCATTGGTGGCAGACAGAGACTGCTTGGGCAATTGCTGGCAACCCTCTGGGTTTGGGCATGTTGCCGGTCAAGATCGGTTCGCCGACGGTGGCGATGCCCGGCTATGATCTCCAGTGCCTTGATGATGCGGGTCATCCGGTGCCCGCGGGCACGTTGGGCAATATTGTGGTCAAGCTGCCCTTGCCGCCCTCATGCCTGCCGACCCTGTGGAACGCTGACGCACGCTTCCACTCCGCTTATCTGGAAGAGTTTCCCGGCTACTATAAGACCTCTGATGCGGGCTATATCGATGAGGATGGCTACCTCTTCATCATGGCGCGCACCGACGACATCATCAATGTCGCCGGTCACCGCCTGTCGACCGGTGGTATGGAAGAGGTCATCGCGGGACACCCCGATGTGGCCGAATGCGCGGTTATCGGCATTGCGGACGCGCTGAAAGGACAATTGCCCTGCGGCTTTATCATTCTCAACAGCGGCACCGAAAAGTCGGAAGAAGAGATCGAAAAAGAAGTCGTCAAGCGGGTGCGCGATGAAATTGGCCCGGTGGCGGCCTTCAAACTGGTGATGACCGTTCAGCGCCTGCCCAAAACCCGCTCCGGCAAAATTCTGCGCGGTACCATGCAGAAAATCTGCGACTGTGAGCCGTGGAAAATGCCAGCGACAATCGATGATCCGGCGATTTTGGACGAGATCACCGATGTGCTTAAAGCGCGCAAGATCGGCGCTGTTGGGGCGTAGTCTTTGATTTAAGTGAAGACGTCCCAAAACCCGAAAATCATCAAGCGCGGCCAAAAGCTGCGCCGTACCATGACGGATGGGGAAAAGAGGTTGTGGTGCGAGCTGAAAACATGGCGCACCCATCGTGGCATCCAATGGCGAAAGCAAGCGCCGCTGGGCCCCTATGTGGTCGATTTCGTTTGCCATGGCCGAAAGATGGTTGTGGAACTGGATGGGGAACATCACTTCACCGCACAGGGTCAGGCCCGTGACGCGCAGCGCGATGCCTGGTTGGCAGGCGAAGGCTACACGGTTTTCCGGATCAATACCGGAGAGTTGTCGGACAATTTTGATGGTTGCGTTGAAACATTGATGAAGCGGATGGGGCTGTTTTAGGCATTGGAGCCGGGCTGGATCCCCCACCCCTTACCCCTCCCCACAGGTGGGGACGGGTAAGGGGTGGGGCTTTTGGAAGTCGTCCTAAAGCACCATCTTTGCGCAGTTCATTGCCATTGGAATGGTTCGAGTTTTCGGAAGATTATGAAATGACTGGATGCCCCACCCCTTACCCCTCCCCACAGGTGGGAGGGGGGACGGCAGCATCCGATGTATTTTTCAAAATTTGTGCTTGGTACTGGTGTTGGAAAGTGTGCGCTATGCCAAAGCCTCCCCTCCCACCCGTGGGGAGGGGTAAGGGGTGGGGCTTTTGCAGGTCGAACTGAAACGTAAAGGCGTCACCTATGCGCAGTTAGTTGACAAGCTTGCGGCGATTGGTGTTGACGAAAAGAAAGTAAACGTCCGTAATAAGCTTTCACGCGGCAAATTTACGGCGGCTTTTTTACTTCAATGTCTAAGCGCAATTGGATCGGAACGTTTGCTGCTGGATTAGTCGCTGGGATGCTGCTGACAGGTCAGCTATTTGCGATCCTCCCATGGCTTAACAATCAGGAGGCCAACCAGCCAGCTCAAGAACATTGGTACTCCGAAAATTATAATCAGCCAAGGAGTGTCAGTCCAGCGGAATCCGGCGCGTCTGAATTTAACATTTGGCAGGACAGTTTTGCTCAATACGCGATGGCAGTCTTCGCTTTTGCCGCTACTGGCATCAGCGTATGGGCTGTGTGGCTTTTGAAAAATACCCTTGAAGCTACTCGTGAAGCGGTAAGAGCCGCCGATGATGCTGTCACCGAAACTAGGCGCATTGGCGAGGCGCAGGTTAGGGCTTATTTCCGCGAAAAGGGTATAGTTTTTAGGTGGAACAAACGAGACAATGTCTCTCTTCCTGACATCGGGTTCACACCATTGATCTCTTGGGAAAATTGCG
>JBAUIL010000309.1:0-3749 GCA_049682915.1 Ahrensia sp.
TCGAAAACTCAAATTTCCTGCTGCACACCAGCGAAGGTCAATTCATCCTGACGCTGTATGAGAAGCGGGTGAATGCGGATGATCTGCCGTTCTTTTTGGGGTTGATGGACCATTTGAGCCACAATGGCATCAACTGTCCCTTACCGGTTACCATGCGTAGCGGCAGCCAACTGGGTGAACTTGCGGGCCGTCCTGCAGCCATCATTACTTTTCTTGAGGGTATGTGGCCGCGGCGTGCCGACGCTCACCATTGCGAAGCGGTGGGCCGCGCCTTGGCGCAAATGCACCAGGCAACGGCAAGCTTCACCATGGACCGCACCAACAGCCTCGGGCCATCCGACTGGCGCCCGCTGTGGCTTAACTGTTTGAAAGGTGATGAAGCTGTCGATCCGTCCTGGAAAACGGATATCGAGGCAACACTTGCAGTGACCGATGCGCATTGGCCAAAGGATTTGCCCGCAGGCGTCATCCATGCCGATATGTTCCCGGACAATGTGTTTTTTCTCGACGGTCAGCTGTCTGGCATCATCGACTATTATTTCGCATGCACCGACTTCCTCGCCTATGATTTGGCAATTTGTTTGAATGCATGGTGTTTTGAACGCGACCACGCCTACAACCTGACCAAGGGCGCCGCCATGCTGCGCGGTTATCAGTCGGTGCGGCCTCTGCAAACAGATGAGTTGAACGCGCTGCCCATCCTGGCGCGGGGTGCGGCTGTAAGGTTCCTGCTGACGCGCCTGTTCGACTGGGTCAACACGCCGGAAGGTTCCATGGTCGTCAAAAAGGATCCCACGGAATATGTGCGCAAGATGCAGTTTCACGCGCAGACATCCAGCGCCAGTGATTACGGCGCCTAGGGCATGACGGACGGCAAAAACATCATCATCTGGACCGATGGCGCATGTTCCGGCAATCCCGGCCCGGGCGGTTGGGGCGCTATTCTGGAATGGAACGGCAAGCGCAAGGAACTGAATGGCGGCGAGCCGGAAACGACCAACAACCGCATGGAATTGCTGGCGGCCATCAACGCGCTGGCGGCCCTGAAGGGCGGCCCGCACAAGGTCGATCTTTGGACCGACTCATCTTACGTCAAAGACGGTATTTCGAAGTGGATACACGGCTGGAAGAAAAACGGCTGGAAGACCGCCGCCAAAAAGCCGGTCAAAAACGCCGAACTGTGGCAGGCGCTGGATAGTGCCGTCTCATCTCACCATGTGACCTGGCATTGGCTGAAGGGCCACGCGGGCCACCCCGAAAATGAACGCGCGGACGAGCTTGCGCGCGAAGGCATGGCACCATTCAAGAACAGTTAATGCACGTTCCTTAGGGGCCGGGTCAGCGAAAGCTCGCTTGCGCTGTGCCCGAACGCGATTGCTGGCCTAACGATCATCAATTGATGATATGGTACATAATCGCGCAACAAAGTAGAAAGACGAAGAACGAAAGAAACGCTTCGAACGTGGACAAAACCGGGCCAGCCGGTTTCATGACCGGCTCCTCTTGAAGGAGCAGGCGATCACTGGGGTGGTCATATTTTATTTCATCAGTCATGACAGTATCCTTCTCACACTTGAAAGAGAGCACCTGTGTGGACTGCAAAACTAGCCGAGCGTTGTTTGATTGAAGGTATTGCGCCCATACAACCTAGCGACGTTGATGGTTGCAAAAAAGGCTATTGTCTCACCTGAAAGTGTCGTGGAACGTCAGAGCAAAACCAGCGCCATAGACGCCAGCAAAAGCGCTGCCATTGTGAAGTTGAATGCGCGCAAATGGGTCGGCTTGGATAAAATCCGCTTGATTTGCTGACCGGCAATTGTCCACACACTGACAGAAGGCAGGTTGATGGCGGAAAACACCAGGGCAACCACCAGCATTGCGCTTGTCGTGTCTGCATAGGCGTAGGTGGTCACCGCCGTCAGGCCCATCGCCCAGGCTTTTGGGTTAACCCACTGAAACGCAGCCGCCTGCCAAAAGGTAAAAGGCTTACCAACATCCTGGCCGGACTGGACGGGAGCGGCGGTCGCGATTTTCCACGCCAGCCACGTCATATAGGCCACGCTGAGAACCGTCATGCCCTGCTTGATGATCGGGTGAGCGACAAACAGCTGCGCTAGCCCGACGCCCACCAAAAATACCATCAAGCCAAAACCAGCTGAAATGCCCAGCATATGCGGCACAGTTCTGCGAAAACCGAAGTTTGCGCCGGACGCCATCAACATCAGATTGTTAGGTCCAGGGGTGATGGAGGAGGCGAGCGCGAAACCGGCGAGGGCTATTAGAAATTCTGTTGTCATGGCGCATTATTAGATGATCTAGTGCGCAAGAAATCATCTAAATTCACGGAGAACGGGTATATGACGCAATTATCAATGGTCGATGATCCCATAAACAGCAATATATTGCGCGCTCTGCGCGTCGATGGACGCCTGTCAAATATCGCCTTGGCGGAGCGGGTTGGCTTGTCACCATCGGCCTGTCTGCGACGCACGCAAGAGCTGGAAAAGGCCGGCGTGATTGTCGGCTATCGCGCGGTCACCAACCCGGAGGCCATGGGCGTCGGCTTCATCGCCTATGTGGCGGTTGGTCTTTCAGATCACACCAAAAACGCGCAACTCGATTTCGAGCGCACCATGAATGCCGCCACGCAGGTGCGCGAGTGTCATAACATCACTGGAACGGTGGAATATTTATTGCGCGTGGAAGTACGCGACCTGGCCGCGTACAAGCACTTTCATACGGAAGTTCTGGGTGTGGTGCCGCACGTGCGCTCCATCACCTCCTACATCGTCATGGGCTCGCCCAAGGATGAGCGAGCCTAAGACGTGTTACAACTGGCCCAACAGGGTGGCAGCACCGGATATATCGGCCTGGCCCGGGCTTTCTTCCACATTGAGCGTGGTCACCGTGCCGTCCTCAACAATCATCGAATAGCGCTTGGAACGCACGCCAAGGCCTGCCACGCCAAGGTCGATATCCATGTCCAGCGCCTTGGTAAATGCCGCATCCCAATCGGCGAGGAAATGGATCTTTCCTTCACCGCCCGATTGTTTTGCCCATGCACCGACCACGAACGGGTCATTGACCGCCACAACCGCTATATCGTCGACACCCTTGGCCATGATTGCCTCATGGTTCTCAACAAAGCCGGGCAAGTGGTTGAGCGTGCATGTGGGCGTAAAAGCACCCGGCACAGCAAATAGAACGACTTTTTTACCGGCAAAAAGCGATGCGCTTTCCACATTGGCTGGGCCGTCATCGCCCAATACTTTCAAGGTCATTTCAGGCAATTTATCGCCAACGGCTATGGTCATCGGTCTCTCCGGTGTTCGAGGGTCATCTATTCAGGGCCATAAGTAAGGCGCAAAACAGCGGTGGCGAGGCTATGCCCGCCAATTATTGCTCTTTTTCAACAGGCAATGTGGCGAGGTAGCCATGCGGCTCCAGCGCTGCCACAAAGTGCAAATCAAACACCGCGTCCACGTCAAAGCGCCCCCGTGGTGTAAAGGCAATGGTGGTATGCTCAGCGTCACTGGAAAGCACTTCCGGCGGCCCGAAGGACATGACGACCTTGCCGTCCCGCTTGCCCACCGCGAAACTGGTTTCGGGCTTCTGCCCGTGCAGGGTAACGACCACACGTCCGTCGGCTTTCTGCTGTGCACGCACGTCGCGAACACCGGGATGCGTGCTGCTTGGCAAGGCATCAAAACTGCGCTGAATGCGCAACTGGTCGATGCTTGTCATGCCGG
>JBAUIL010000310.1:0-1825 GCA_049682915.1 Ahrensia sp.
GGCAGGACGTGCACCACCGTTTCATCAAACGCGACAGCATTGGCCACGATGCCCAACGTCAAGTCAGATACCGCCCGTAAGCTGGTATAGGCCGTCACCGATCCCCAACCAATTGCCAGATATTCAATCGCGTCACGCTCGACAGGAAAATCTGCCAGATCAATGCCAAGCGCGGACGCCGCAGAAACCGGTAAGGCGATGTCGGAGTGAAACCCATTGGACAGCACATAGATACGCTGCGTGCCAGCCGTATGCGCATCTTCGCTTGTCGGCAGCACCAATGCGCCCGCCAAAAACAGCGCGCCAATCAACAAAAAAGCCGCGCCGAGGCAAAGCACGGCGCGGCGTAATGCAGTACGGATCATCCGTTAATGCAGGATCTGGCTCAGGAACAGTTTGGTACGTTCGTGCTGCGGATTGTCGAAGAATTCGTCCGGCTCGTTCTGCTCGACAATCTGGCCCTGGTCCATGAAGATGACGCGGTTGGCCACCTGGCGCGCAAAGCCCATCTCGTGGGTCACGCACAACATGGTCATGCCCTCTTCGGCAAGGCCCACCATGGTGTCCAGCACCTCTTTAATCATCTCCGGGTCCAGCGCCGATGTCGGCTCATCAAACAACATGATCCGCGGGTTCATACACAGTGAGCGGGCAATCGCCACGCGCTGCTGCTGACCGCCGGAAAGCTGACCGGGATATTTATTGGCTTGCTCAGGAATTTTGACCCGCTCCAAGAAGTGCATTGCACGTTCTTCGGCTTCCTTTTTGGGCATCTTGCGCACCCAGATTGGCGCCAAAGTGCAGTTTTCCAAAATGGTCAAATGCGGAAACAGATTGAAATGCTGGAACACCATGCCAACTTCGCGGCGCACCTCATCAATCTTTTTCAGGTCATTGGTTAGCTCAATGCCGTCAACGACGATTTTACCCTTCTGGTGCTCCTCAAGCCGGTTGATGCAGCGGATCATCGTGGATTTACCAGAGCCTGACGGCCCGGCAATAACGATGCGCTCGCCCTGCATAACCTTCAGGTTGATGTCCTTGAGCACGTGAAAATCGCCATACCATTTATGCATGTTGGTGATCTCAACCGCAACTTCGGTCTCTGACACCTCCATCTTGGAGCGGTTGGCACTTTGAGCTGTTTTTGATGCACTCATTGTCAAATGGTCCTAGCTTTTGTGTCCGGTATCGAGGCGGCGTTCCATATACATGGAGTAGCGCGACATCGCGTAACAGAAGATGAAATAAACGAAGGCGGCAAAGGTCAGGCCTGTCATGCTTTGAACAGGTGTCGACCATGTCGGGTCACTGGTTGAGGCACGGATTGTACCCAAGAAGTCAAACAAGCCGATGATCAGCACGAGTGTCGTATCTTTGAACAGGCCGATAAACGTGTTCACGATGCCCGGGATAACCAGCTTCAGCGCCTGCGGCAGAATGATCATGCGGGTCATCTGGCCCCAGTTAAGACCCAGCGCCATCGCGCCTTCATATTGGCCCTTGGGCAGCGCCTGCAAACCGCCGCGCACAACCTCTGCCATATAGGCGGAGGAGAACAGCGCCACACCGATCAAGGCGCGCAGCAACTTATCAAAGCTGACACCCTCCGGCAGAAACAGCGGCAGCATCACCGATGACATGAACAGCACGGTAATAAGCGGCACACCGCGCCAAAACTCGATGAAAACCACGCAGACAAATTTCACAATCGGCATCTGGGATCGGCGACCCAACGCCAGCAAAATACCGATGGGCAACGATGCGGCGATACCGGTGACAGCAATCACCATCGTCACCAGCAGACCGCCCCAAACCTCGGTAT
>JBAUIL010000311.1:0-5756 GCA_049682915.1 Ahrensia sp.
CGGTCCGCCAAAAGATCATTCAGTGAGCCGATCTCGACCATTTGGCGAGCGCTTGCGTCTTTGGCGGCCCAGCCGACCAATGCCATAAATACCGGTATCAACGGACCTGCTGCCAGCAAGACAACCGCCGACGCCCAACTAAACCACGCGGTGATGGCCAGGATTAACAGCGGAACGACCATGACGCGGGTTCGCGCCGGCTGATAGCGCAGCAAATAGGGACGAATTGCATCGAGTTTTTCTGTGGCAAGCGCCGCAATCGAGCCTGCTCCGCCAAAGCGGGATGGCTCGTCGGTCGCTGCCTCCTTGGCGATAATCTCCTGGCGCAGCGCCTCGATACGCGTCTGCGCCGCATGGCTCAACCTGGCCTGCGAAAACCGGTGAAGCAGTGCCCGCAAAAGACCAAGCAACAGAAACGAAACGGCAGCCTGCAACACGGGCGTTGACGCACCGGCCAATAGCCCCGCCAAAACCGACGCAATGATCCAGGCCTGGCCTAGCCAGACAAGGCTTGCAGCGACCGACAGCGCCGCGCCCGTTGTCGCATCGCGTTGCTCGGCACCGTTCGCATTGCTCCAATCACCCATGGCACGCACCCTTTCTGCGGTTGCAGGCGACATAGACCCGTTTATCGGGGTGGGAGGTGATCTGAATCAATAAAAGTGGTATCTATGATGTGTAATATTGGGCAAAGCTGTAAGGAAAAGCCATGCGTCTGACGACACGAACCAATCTGGCAGCGCGCACTTTGATGTTTTGCGCTGTCAATGAAAGACAACTTGTCCGCACGTCGGATATTGCCGAACGCTGCAATGCTTCCACCAATCACGTCGCACGCGTTGTCCAAAAATTACAGGTAGAGGGCTATCTGGAAACAGTACGCGGACGTACCGGCGGCATCCGCCTTGCACGAACAGCCGACAAAATCTCCATCGGCGCCGTGTTCCGGATCTTTGAGACGGAAATCCCTTTTGCCGAATGTTTCGACGAGGTCCACAACACCTGCCCGCTGGCCGGAACGTGCCGTCTGCGCTCCTACGTCTTCCGCGCCCTGGAGGCATTCTATCACGAACTTGATTTGGTGACGCTTGACGACTTGGTGCGCGGCAATTGCGGTCTGATGGATCTCTTGGCCATGCGCCCTGACCTGTCGAGATCCTGCTCAGGGCCAGCGATAAGCGCCGGATGATGATCGTTTGGCCCACAGCCTGAGCTGCGAGACGCGCTTAAATATCAATCGAAAACTTAGAGCACTTATTTGATATTAGGGAAAATTGGCTGGGGTGGAAGGATTCGAACCTTCGCATGGCGATACCAAAAACCGCTGCCTTACCGCTTGGCTACACCCCAACGCTGGTGATGCATGTATCGAAACACGAGTGCGTGTGCAAGGGGATAAGCGATGGAAAATCATCTGTCATGTTGATGATTTGCCGCAGGCGCATACGAGACATTATGGCAGCCTTTTTTGTGCCCAAAATGCGCCGTCCATGCCCAACCGGCAACTATATTGGTTCGGATGACCGGCAATATTGCCACGTACCATGATATTGCCTATGCAGCGTGCGACTGAGACTGTGTTTCAAACACCCGCTGAGGCCCGCCATGACAACGCTCACCCACCTGCAACGGCTTGAAGCGGAGAGCATCCACATTATGCGTGAAGTTGTGGCGCAGGCGGAAAACCCCGTCATGCTTTACTCGGTGGGTAAAGATTCGGCTGTCATGCTGCATGTTGCGACGAAGGCTTTTTACCCGTCCAAGCCCCCTTTCCCGCTTTTGCATGTCGACACCACGTGGAAATTTCGCGACATGTATCAGTTCCGTGACGAGCTGGTCGCCAATCTTGGCTTGGAACTGATCGTGCACACCAATCAGGACGGGCTGGACCAAGGCATCGGCCCATTCACCCATGGCTCTGCGGTGCATACCGATGTGATGAAAACCCAGGCGCTCAAGCAGGCGCTCAACACATACAAGTTCGATGTGGCTTTTGGTGGTGCGCGCCGTGATGAGGAAAAATCACGCGCCAAAGAGCGGGTGTTCTCATTTCGCACAGCGGACCATCGCTGGGACCCGAAAAACCAGCGCCCTGAATTGTGGAACATCTACAATGCCAACAAAGGCTCCGGCGAATCGATCCGCGCATTTCCGATGTCCAATTGGACCGAGCTCGATATCTGGCAATATATCTATCTTGAAAACATCCCCATCGTGCCACTGTATTTTGCAGCCAAACGGCCCGTACTGGAGCGGGATGGCGTGCTGATCATGCGTGATGATGAGCGCATGCCGCTACGCGATGGCGAACAGCCCGTCGAGAAAATGGTGCGCTTCCGCACGCTTGGCTGCTATCCGCTGACCGGCGCGATTGAAAGTGAGGCCACCAGCCTGAAAGAGATTATTCAAGAGATGCTGCTGACCACTACATCGGAGCGCCAAGGTCGGGTCATCGACAGTGACCAGTCGGCTTCGATGGAAAAAAAGAAGCAGGAAGGCTATTTCTGATGGCGCACACGTCTGATCTGATCGCTGAAGATATTGACGCCTACCTGAAGGCGCATGAGCAAAAATCGCTGCTGCGCTTCATCACCTGCGGCAGCGTTGATGATGGCAAATCGACCCTGATCGGTCGCCTGCTGTTTGAAGCCAAGATGATCTTTGAAGATCAATTGGTCGCGTTGACTGCAGACTCCAAAAAATCCGGCACACAGGGCGACAATATCGACTTTGCCCTGCTTGTTGATGGTCTTGCGTCCGAGCGCGAGCAAGGCATCACCATCGATGTCGCTTATCGGTTTTTCTCAACCGACAAGCGCAAGTTCATCGTCGCCGATACACCCGGCCATGAGCAATATACCCGTAACATGGCGACGGGGGCATCGACCGCTGACCTTGCGATAATCTTGATTGATGCACGCCGCGGCATCCTCACCCAAACGCGGCGCCATTCCTTCATCGCCTCGCTGCTCGGCATCCGCAACGTCGTGCTCGCCGTCAACAAGATGGATCTGGTGGGCTATGACCAGCAGGTGTTTGACGACATTGAACGGAACTACCGCGCATTTGCGCAAGCACTGCCCGGCATCGAAAATATCGTGCCCATTCCCATGTCTGCACTGGCGGGCGACAACATCACCGAAGCGAGCAAGAATACGCCTTGGTATTCGGGGCCCAGCTTGATGGAGCACCTGGAAAATGTCGCCATTGAGGACCATGCCCAGGCGTTGCCCATGCGCATGCCGGTGCAGTGGGTTAACCGGCCGAATCTCGATTTTCGCGGCTTTTCCGGCCAGCTGTGCAGCGGCACGATAAAGCCCGGTGATGCCGTGAAGGTAATGCCGTCAGCCAAGCAAAGCACGGTGCAGCGTATCGTCACCCAGGACGGCGACTTGCAGGAGGCGGTGGCGGGTCAATCGGTGACGCTGACGCTAGCCGACGAGATTGATATTTCGCGCGGTGATGTCATTTGCGCGGCTGGCGCGCCAGCGCAAACCGGTACGCAGTTCCGGTCGACGGTTTTGTGGATGAGTGACGACAAGATGTATCCGGGTCGTCCTTACACGTTGAAGATCGGTGCCGAGACGGCGCAAGTATCGATTAGCCCGCCAAAACACAAGATCAATGTCAACACGATGGCCGAAGAGCCTGCGCGCAATCTCGACCTCAACGAGATTGCGGTGTGTGACATCAGTCTGGATAAGCGGATTGCCTTTGACCCCTACGCCGACAACCGGCTGATGGGCGGCTTCATCATCATCGACAAGATCACCAACGCGACGGTTGGCATGGGGATGATCGACTACGTGCTTCGACGGTCACAAAATGTGCATTGGCAGGCCATGGACGTGACCCGCCAAGCGCGCGCGGCACTTAAGGGCCACAAGCCAGTGGTGCTGTGGTTTACCGGCCTGTCGGGTTCCGGCAAGTCGACGATTGCCAATATTGTCGACAAGAAGCTTGTCGCTATGGGCGCGCATACCATGCTGTTGGATGGTGACAATGTGCGCCACGGCCTCAACAAGGATTTGGGCTTTACCAGCACCGACCGGGTGGAAAACATCCGCCGCATTGGCGAGGTCTCACGGCTGATGGTTGATGCGGGGCTGATTACGCTGGTCTCGTTCATCTCGCCCTTCCGCGCCGAGCGGCATCTGGCGCGTTCGCTGGTGCCCGAGGGCGAATTCATCAGCGTCTATGTGGATACGCCGCTTGCGGTTGCTGAAGAGCGCGATGTCAAAGGCCTCTACAAAAAGGCCCGCGCCGGTGAGATCAAAAACTTCACCGGCATAGACTCGCCCTATGAGGCGCCGAGATATCCGGACATCCGCATTGACGGAGCCAACATGCAGGCTGAGGAAGCGGCAGATTTGATCATCGCTGAATTGTCCAACCGTGGGATCATCACTTTCGATTAGCGCCAGACGCCTCGCGGATCGCCATGGCAACTGCCTCCGGTGTGGCCGGTGCGTTGAGCGTAACCGGCTCGCCATCCGGGTAAAGTCCGGCAATCGCATCACGGATGGCCAGCCAGACGGAGATGGCCAGCATCAAGGGTGGTTCACCCACCGCCTTGGAGCGGAACACGGTTTCTTCGCTGTTGGGCGCGGCGTCCAGCAGCGACGCCTTAAAGATTGGCGGCACATCGCGGCTGCCGGGAATTTTATAGGTTGATGGCCCCACCGTGCGCAGACGACCTTGCTTGTCCCACCACAACTCCTCGCAGGTGAGCCAGCCCATGCCTTGCACGAATGCGCCTTCGATTTGGCCAAGGTCAATCGCCCGGTTCAATGACTGGCCGCAGTCCTGCAAGATATCGGCGCGGATGCAGCGGTTCTCGCCGGTGATGGTGTCCACCTCCACTTCAGCAATCGCCGCGCCATAGGTGAAGTAGAAAAACGGGCGGCCTTTCATGGTCACCGGGTTCCAGTGGATTTTCGGCGTCGCGTAATGGCCTGCTTCAGACAAGGACACCCGGTTTGCCCAGCACAGTTTTGCCAGTTCGCCGAATGTCATAGACCGGTCACCGGCGCACACATGGCCATCTTCGAAAACGATATCGCTTTCATCCACTTCGAAATGCTTGGCGGCGACGGGCACCATGCGCGTGCGGATGGCGGTGGCGGCGTTGAATGCAGCCATGCCGTTGAGGTCTGAGCCGGTCGAGGCCGCTGTGGGCGACGTGTTGGGCACCTTGCCGGTGTGGGTGGCGGTGATTTGGACGGCATCAATATCCAGTTGGAATACTTCGGCGACCACTTGGGCGACCTTCATAAACAAGCCCTGGCCCATCTCGGTGCCACCATGATTCAAATGGATCGAACCATCCTGATAGATATGGACCAGCGCCCCGGCCTGGTTGAGCGATGGCAGGTTGAACGAAATGCCGAACTTCACCGGCATCATCGCCAACCCGCGCCGGATCAGCGGATTGGTTGCATTGTGCGCGTCGACTGCCTTGCGCCGGTCGCGCCACTGCGCGCTGGCCAGCAGGGTTTCGGTCACCTCCACCAGCCGGTTCTGCTCAACCTCTTGGTCGTATGGTGTGGTCTCGCCGGTTTTTGGGCCGTAATAGTTGCGGGCGCGCACAAGGTTCGGATCAAGCTTCAGCTGCCGTGCAATCTGGTCAATCATCGCCTCGCTGGTGATAACGCCCTGAGGTCCGCCAAAGCCACGAAACGCCGTGTTGGACACGGTGTTGGTTTTGCACGCATGACCCGTAATCCGCGCGGCAGGAATAAAATAGGAATTATCCG
>JBAUIL010000312.1:0-8588 GCA_049682915.1 Ahrensia sp.
GATCAACGCGCAGCCCTTGGTGGGAAACGGTTGGCTTCTGGCGCGGGCTGTCCATTGCCTCCGTCGCAGCCCTGTTTTTTGTGACCAGCCTTATGGCACTCAACACCCAAACAAGCCCCGTCGCGCCTCAACAGCGCTTAGTGGCCCAGTTGTCGGGCGCTGACAGCGTGCTACGGGTAACCGCTGCCTATGACCCGGAAACCCAGACCGTGCGCATCAACCGCACAGCAGGTGCACCCAACGCCGACCGCGCCTTGGAATTGTGGGTCATCGCGGGCGATGACGCACCTGTTTCTTTGGGTCTGTTGCCCGATGAAGCCACAGGTGAAATCGACGTTACTGATGAAATCGCACAGCGTATATTGGCCAACGCCATTTTCGCCATCAGCGATGAGCCGCAAGGCGGATCACCAACAGGACAACCAACAGGTGCTGTTTTGGCGACCGGCTCCGTAGCCGAAATCTAGAGCAATTCCGGTTGAGGTTGGATCAGCTGAAGTATCAGCATTCACGTTTGAGCGCAGCGAAAGGCAGCGATTGCTGATTCAACTGGAGCCGGAAATACTCTAACGCCATCATTGCACCGGTAAAAGGCGCTGGAAAAAAGTTTTACTTTTTTGAAACTTTTCCGGCGGTCGCTGCGTGCCTTCTCCTATCCATGCACCTCGCATGCAATAAAGGAGACTGAAATGCCAACCATCAAAAAAATGCTCACAGCAGCAGCCATCGCCCTGACCGCAACATCCGCCCTTGCGATGAACCCGGAAGTGGGTGGAGCTGCGATGTTTGCCGATAAAAACATCGTCGAAAACGCCGTCAATTCAGCCGACCACACAACGCTTGTGGCCGCCGTGCAGGCCGCTGGCCTGGTCGAAACCCTGCAGTCATCGGGTCCGTTTACAGTGTTTGCACCGGTCAATGCGGGCTTTGCCGAACTGCCAGAGGGCACCGTTGACACGCTGTTGATGCCTGAAAACAAAGACATGCTGGTCAAAGTGCTGACATCGCATGTGGTGGCGGGCAAACTTTCTGCCGCTGACCTGATAGCGCGCGCGCAAGCCAATGGTGGGCGCTACAACATGCAGGCAGTTTCCGGCGACGCCCTGACCGCGGTCATCAAAGGCTCCAACCTGCACATTTTTGACGAGAGCGGTGGTGCATCGAAAGTGAGCATCGCCGATGTGAACCAGTCAAACGGTGTCATCCACGTCATCGAAGACGTGCTGCTGCCGAAATAACAATAATCGCAGTGCCGCCCATCCTATCGCGTTCGGGCGGACCTTCGCTTCTGAAACCCCAACAAAATGAGAACTTCAATGAAATATTTTACAGGCACAATCGCCCTGCTCGCCCTCACCACATCGTCAGCGCTGGCCGCGCAACACAGCGCCGCCACCGGCTATGCATTGAGCGCTGAAGGCAACACTTTGCTGGTCATGGACAGTCTGGCCACTCCGGAACAGGTGCGCTCCGTGCCCCTGTCATCCAGTGTTCGGTCCATTGCGTGGCGTCCCGTTACCGGCGAACTGCTCGGCTATGGCGATGGCACAATTGTCACAATCGACACGATGACCGGCATGACCACAGATCTGGGCGCAACCTTCAGCGATGACGCGGTGATTGCGGGTGATGCAGTCGTTGCGTTTGATTTCAATAATGCCATTGATGCGGTTCGTGCCGTTTCAAGCACAGGCGACAATCTGGTCTACTTCCCCGTAGGCTTCGGCGACAATGATGAACGTGCCAACTCGGTGCGCCGCTTTACCGATCTGTTCTATGCCGATGGTGATGCGTCGGAGGGTGAAACACCACAGGTGTTTGCCAACGCCTACACCAATGCGATCAACGGCATGACCGCTGAGGCAACGTTTCAATATGCGCTGGACGCGCAAACGGATTCGCTGATCAGCTTGGCAAACAATGCCGGGACGCTGGAAACTATCGCCGAAATTACCGTCGATGGGCAACCGGTAGACATTCTGCCCGTTGGTGGATTTGACATCGTATCCCAAGAAGTTGGCACTGATGCTGCCTACGCCGTTTTGCAGATCGCAGGCCAGGATACGGCAGGCATATACCAGCTTGATCTGGAAACCGGTGCCGCATCGTTGATTGCTCCGCTCGGTACCGGTGATGTGACCAGCTTTGCTGCTTCAATCGGCGCCATGTAACGCGCAAAGCTACAAAGCCTAACAATGCCCACGCTTTTGTTCCCTTTAAAGCGTGGGCATTTTGACATCAAAAGACCTAGGATCAGGACCTAGTGTTTATCGTCAATCCAACTGTCCGACCGCATCTCAATCAGCCGCGATGCAGTCCGGTCAAACTCGAACGCTTCCGTGCCCGATGTTGCCTGGTAAAGTTCGGTGGGCTCCGCATCAGCGGAGACGATCAGCTTGATATGCTCATCGTACAGCGTATCGATCAGGTTGATGAAGCGCTTGGCTTCATTGCGTTTGCCGTCGCCGATAATCGGCACATCATCGAGCATAATTGTGTGATAGCGCCGCGCAATGGCGAGGTAGTCGCGTGCGCCCAGCGGCTTGGCGCACAATTCATCAAAGCTAAAACGCGCGGCATCAATGGCGCTTTTGACCACTTCAATCTTGCGGCCCTTCACTTCAACATATTCGGTTGCATGCGGCATGCCGCTGGTGATTTCTGCCCAGATCTCATCCATCCGCGCCGTGGTGTTGTGGCCCAGCGGCGTCAGATAAAGCGGCGTTTGTGACAAGCGGCCCAGCCGATAGTCGCGTTCCGCGTCCAGGCTCACCACGTCCACATGCTCTTTCAATGTATCAATGAACGGCAGAAACAAGCCCCGGTTCAGCCCGTCGCGGTAAAGATTATCCGGCACCACGTTGGAGGTCGCGACCAGCACCACGCCCTGCTTGAACAAGGCAGAAAAAAGCCGCGACAAAATCATCGCATCAGCGATGTCGGTCACCGTGAACTCGTCAAAGCACAAGACGCGCGATTCTTGTGCCAGCGCACGCGCTACCGGCGGGATCGGGTCGTCCTCTTTGGTTTTGCCGTCTTTCAGGGCTTTTCGGTGCGCGCCAATCCGGTCGTGCACATCAGCCATAAAATCATGAAAATGCGCACGGCGCTTACGCTTATAGGGGCAAGCGCGGAAGAAAAACTCCATCAACATGGATTTTCCGCGCCCCACCGAACCGTGAATATACAGCCCACGAATATGCTCTTTTTTGGGTGCCCGCTTGGCAAATAGCCAACCCAGCGATGACGACTTGGACGCCAGTCGCATCTTGCCGACCGCCTCATTGAGGCGGTCGAGCTTTATGGCGATTTCTTCCTGGGCCGCGTCAGCCTCAAGGCTACCCTCGACGACCAAGTCGGCATAGCGCGACAGCACAGAGTCGCCGGGCACAATCCGATGGGGCATAGCCGGGCTTCAGTCGATCAACGCGACAGCGAGATGGCCCGCCCGCTGTTCGTTTGGCCGTCAAAGCGTCCCGCACCCGAGGAGAACAGCGTGGCGACCTGGTTGCCATTGCTGTCGCTGAGGACCACCTGCTGGCCGCGCACGTCCCAAGCCGACACGCTTGCCGCATCACCCGGGCACCCGCGGGACGCCGCACGGTAACCGCCGGTCCACTGGGTCAACGCCATAAACATCTGGCAGCTGGAACCCGCAGTCGATACTTTCCAAGCGCCCACCAATGCCTCGCGCGTCACCGGTTCTGCGCTAGCTACCTGTGTGACACTGCCTGCATCCGAGGGCAGATCGGTAGGTGTGGCCACATCAACATCCGTAATCGATGGATCCTGTACGGTCACCGGTGCATCAGGAAAAGTTGTTGGCGCGGCAGCGGTTGGCTGCGAGGGCGGCGGCAGCGGTGAGCCAGTCACCGTGCCGGCCGGCGCAGGTGTCAGCGGAGACGGTGCAGGCTGGGTTTGCAGCGCGCCAATGCGCGAAGTTGTGCAACCACTCACCACAAGCGCGGCGGCAAGCACCAGTGCTGTTGAACCAAAACCAGCTTTATTCATAAATCCCACTCCATCAAACGAACATTGCGCCCGCGTTACGCCCTTCATGGGCCAATAAAGTGGCGAATGGGTAAAAACGCAAGCAAAAGCGACATTTTCAGTCACTTGGTAGCCAAAACAAAAGGTAAAATGGCGGTACAGCCACACTGCACCGCCATTCAAATTGTTAAAAACGCTCGGCTTACTCTTCAGCTGGCGCTTCTTCAGCAGCCTCTTCTGCCGGAGCAGCAGCAGCTTCAGCTTCCGCAGCAGCGGCATCAGCAGCGGCCTGCTTGGCTTCTTCTTCCTTCATTTGCTGTTCTTTGATGCGCTCCTGCGCCTTCTTGCCCGGCAACCCTTTGTTCGGGTTGCTGCGTGCATCGCGCTCAGCCAAACCAGCTTCTGCCATAAAGCGCAAAACGCGGTCTGTCGGGATCGCGCCATTGTCGACCCAATATTTGATGCGGTCAGCATCCAGTGAAACGCGCTCGCCGTCTTTTGGCAGCATAGGGTTCCACTTGCCAACGCGTTCAATGAAGCGTCCGTCGCGCGGTGCGCGAACGTCTGCAACAACGATGTGGTAGTAAGGGCGCTTTTTAGAGCCTGCGCGCGCGAGGCGGATTTTTGTAGCCATGGTCGTTTTCCTTTAGTGACATGTTCGAATTGATTGGTATTTCATCAGGCGTTGCCGCCTATTTCTTTTTGCCGATCCCCGGCAGGCCCGGCCCGCCAAGGCCCGGCAATTTCGGTCCGCCCAAGCCGGGCAGTTGTGGAGCACCTGCGCCGCCAAAGCCCATTTGCTCGGCTTGCTTTTGCAGGGCTTCCAGTTCTTTCGGGCTCATCTTGTCGAGGTCAGGCATACCGCCCATACCAGCCATTCCACCGGGCAGGCCCATCTTGCCGGCAAGGCCACCCATCATCTTGCCCATCATGCCGCCGCCTTTTTTGCCCTTCATCTGCTTCATCATATCGGCCATGCCGCGATGCATTTTCAGAAGCTTGTTGATCTCGGCAGCCGATGTGCCGGAACCAGCGGCAATGCGTTTTTTGCGGCTGTGCTTGAGGAGGTCGGGATTGGCGCGTTCTTTTTTGGTCATCGAGCCAATGATCGCCAACTGACGGTCAAACAGCTTGTCGTCCATACCAGCGGCAGCCATCTGGCCCTGCATTTTGCCCATGCCGGGCATCATGCCCATTATACCGCCCATGCCGCCCATTTTTTTCATCTGGCGCAATTGATCGGCAAGATCGTTGAGGTCGAATTTGCCGCTGGCCATCTTTTTGGCCATGGCGGCGGCTTTTTCTTGGTCGATGGTTTCAGCGGCTTTTTCCACCAGGCTGACGATATCGCCCATGCCCAGAATACGGTCGGCGATCCGCTTGGGATGGAATTCCTCCATCTCGTCCATTTTTTCGCCGACACCGATCAGCTTGATCGGCTTGCCGGTGACCGCGCGCATCGACAGCGCGGCACCACCGCGCCCGTCGCCGTCCATCCGTGTCAGCACAAGACCGGTAATGCCGATGCGCTCATCAAACGACCGCGCGAGATTGACCGCGTCCTGGCCCGTCAGGGAGTCCGCCACCAGCAGCGTTTCATGCGGGTTGGCGTGGCGGCGGATATCCGCCATCTCCACCATCAGCGGCTCGTCAATATGCGTGCGGCCCGCCGTATCCAGAATGACCACATCATGGCCACCCAGCTTACCTGCCTGAACAGCACGTTTGGCAATATCAACGGGGCTTTGGCCTTCAATTACCGGCAGCGTGGCGACGTTGACCTGTTCGCCCAACTGGCGCAATTGTTCTTGGGCGGCAGGACGGCGTGTGTCCAGCGACGCCATCAGCACTTTTTTATTGTTGCGGCCCGACAGGCGCTTGGCGATCTTGGCCGATGTTGTGGTTTTACCTGATCCTTGCAGACCAACCATCATGATGACGACCGGCGCGGGCGCGTTCAGATCGATCATTTCGGCTTCGGCACCGAGCATCTCGACCAGTTCGTCATGAACGATCTTGACGACCATCTGGCCCGGCTTGACGCTTTTGACAACGTCGACGCCGACCGCTTTTTCGCGGACGTTTTCGATAAAGCCGCGCACCACTTCCAGCGACACATCGGCTTCGATTAGCGCACGGCGCACCTCGCGCAACGCGGCGGAGACATCTTTCTCCGACAACGCACCGCGACCGGTAATCCCGTCAAAAATCGACCCTAAACGGTCCTGAAGTGTACCAAACATAACCTGTTCCCACTTTGCTGAAACGCGTTGTTCCAGCAAATGTAATCACCATCAACACCGAACCCAACCCATAGCCAAAAAGCACCCGAGGGCGCATCGCGCTGTCGGATGTTGACCTCCGGGATCATGCCCCGGTCGGCGGCTCGAAAACTCAAGCTCGTCATTGATAGGCGGCATATGCGCCAATCATGGCCGCAAGTCAAGCAAAGCGGACTTCAGGCGGCTGCCGTTACCGGCACCATGCGGCGCTTGTCTTCGTCCCACAGCGTCAGGCGTGCGCTTTTGAGGCTCTGGCGCAGCGTCATTCGGTTGATGTCGCCGAGTTGCGGAAACGCTTCAATGACCTTCGGCAAGCGGTAAAACGGAATGCGGCTCGACAGATGATGAATGTGGTGCAAGCCGATATTGCCGGAAAACCATCGCAGCGGCTGCGGCAAATCATAATGGCTGGAGCCGTAGAGTGCGGCTTCGTGGAAATTCCAATCCTGATCGTCTTCCCAGATCGTGTCTTCAAACTGGTGCTGCACGTAAAACAGCCACACACCGGCAGATGCCGCCATGATGGTAACCGGGATCTGGATCATCAAAAACAATTGCCACCCCACCAGCCACATCGCAGCAGCCCACAGCGCGACAATGCCGAGATTGGTACCCATGGTTGAAATCCAAGGGCCACGGCGGCCGAAGTCACCCACCGGCAAGCGTTGATCGAGCAGGAAAATATAGGACGGACCAAGACCGAACATGATGATAGGGTGCCGATACAAACGGTACTTGAACCGCTGCCACCCGCTTGCCGCAGTGTATTCTGCAACGGTCATGGTCTTGATGTCGCCAATGCCACGGCGCGACAGGCTGCCCGCGCCAATATGGTGCAGTTTGTGGGCATGGTTCCAAAACGCATAGGGCGTCATAGTCAACACACCACAAAACCGGCCAACCCACGCGTTTGCCGCCTTTGACGACATGAAGGAGCCATGGCCACAGTCATGCTGGATGATGAAGGTTCGCAACAGCAAACCGGCCATCGGCACCATCAACACTGCCCCCATCCAATAGCCCGCACTCAACAATGCCCATGTTGCGGCCCAAAGCGCAAAAAACGGCACCAGTGTCAGCGCCAATTCTAAGAGTGCACGCCGGTCAGACGGCGAGCCATGGGCGGCGACAAGCCGGGCCCACTCGCGCGGCGTTGGTGTAGAAGCGGGAATGACGCTGTCGCTGGATAGAATATTCAAATGTGGCTCGTCCGATGCTCGCTAGACAGGCCAACGCAACGCGCCTGTAAAAACTGCCTGCCCCACGCAAATCAGTTGACGTAGGATCAGGGTACATCCTTTTGGCGACAGCAGCCGTCAAAGGCAACCCCAAAGGTGCTTTTGACGGCAGACCAAGCGGCAAAATTAGCCGGTCAGCTTTTCATTAAAGAACGCCAAAACGCGTTCTTCGGCCAGTTTGGCAGCCGCTTCGTCATAGCGCGGCGTGGTATCATTGTGGAAACCATGATTCACATCGGGGTAAATATAGGCCGTAAATTCCTTGCCCTGCTCGGTCAATGCCGCCTCATAAGCAGGCCAACCCTCATTGATGCGCTCATCCAGACCGGCGAGAGTAATGAGCAATGGCGCTTGGATTTTTGCCACGTCATCGCCCGTTGCATGGCGTCCATAAAAAGGCGCGCCAGCGGTCAATTCCGGATAGGCCACCGCAATCGCGTTGACCACGCCGCCGCCATAACAAAACCCGACAGCGCCCACCTTGCCGGTGGAATCGTCGCGGCCCATCAAATGCTCAAAGCCCGCAAAGAAATCATTCATCAGCTTTTCGCCGTCGACGCTTTGCTGCAAGGTGCGGCCTTCATCATCATTGCCCGGATAGCCGCCAACCGATGTCAAGCCGTCCGGAGCAAGCGCCATGAAACCGGCCTTCGCCATACGCCGTGCCACATCTTCAATATACGGGTTCAAGCCACGGTTTTCGTGGATCACCAGAACCGCAGGCAGCGGGCCGGTCGCATCCGCTGGTTTGCACAGATAACCATTGACTGAGCCGTGCCCGTTCGGGCTGTCATAGCTCATGCGCTCGGTGGTGATGGCCGGATCATCCGGCATGACCTGCTGGGCATGCGCGTAGTCCGGTGACAGCTGGTCCAACAGCATGGCTGCCGTCACGCCAGCCACGGCAAACTTCGCCGCACCGGTCATAAATTCGCGCTTGGTGATTTTGCCATGCGCGTAAAAATCATACAGATCGAGCAATTCCTGCGGAAAGTCTTTTGCCGTCATTCGTTTGGCAGGCGTCATGTCTTTCGGTGTCATATCATTCATCGTCAATCTCCATTGCGAGGCCATCCTC
>JBAUIL010000313.1:0-7246 GCA_049682915.1 Ahrensia sp.
GCGGCCCGGTCGCGGTGGCGCAAATCGCGCAGGGTTTCAAGAAAATAGGTTTCCAGCTCTCCGGCGGGCACCTGCGTCCGCGCCATATATTCCAAGTCCCCTTCCAGCGACAGCAAACCGGTGGGGAAGTCAGTTGCCGGGCCGTTTGCATCGCGCTCCTGCAAAAGCACGCTAATCAGCGTCACCAATTCCTGACGCGCCGAAACGATGGCCGTGCCAAGCGCTGCCAATTGCGCTTCTGTCGCGTCCAACCAGGCGTTGGTTTGGCTATCATTTGGGCCTTCCAGCAGCCGGTTGCGCTGGCGCATAACCTTTTCGTAATCGGTGGCACGACGGCCATGGGCGGGATCAATCGCCAGCACCATCCGGTCGGCAAACCGGCGGCGATCCGAAGCAGCACCCGTAAACAGGCCATCCATCGATGGCGTCAGCCACATGATGCGGGTCAGGTCCATCAATTCATCATTGCCGCGCGCCGTGGTGCCGTTGATGCGCAGCCTGCGTGCGGTACTACCCTCGTCACCGGTCTGACCGGCGGTGCCGGTGCCGACTGAAAAAGTGTCGTCGTCGACCTGCACATTGGCGAATACCGAAAAGCCGTCATCCGCATTGGCCTTTGTCATGTCTGCCAATTTGGCCCGGCGCAGGCCGCGCCCGGGCGTCAGCAGCGAGACCGCTTCCATGAGGTTGGTTTTGCCCGCACCATTGGGGCCCGTCAGCACAACATGGCGGGCGTCCATCGCAACAGAGACATGAGCATAGTTGCGAAAATTGACCAGTTTAAGCGACGAAACAGTGCTTTGTTGCGCACGCTCGCTGCCCGAAACACTCTTTTGATCGCTTGCCAGTTGGCTCACACTTACACGCGCATTGGCATCAGCACATAAAGCGCGTCATGATCATCGGTGTCGAGGATCAAGGTCGGCGAGCCGGCATCGGCGAGCATGAACTTCACATCATTGCTTTTGAGCTGGTTGGCGATGTCGAGCAGGTAGCGCGCGTTGAAGCCGATCTCAATCAGGCCGTCACTATACTCGACGGCGATTTCCTCATTGGCCGAACCGCTGTCGGGGTTGTTGACAGTCAGCGTCAATTGGCCGTCATCCAAGGCCAGCTTCACGGCGCGGCCACGCTCGCTGGAAACCGTCGACACCCGGTCCACGGCACTTGTGAATGCCTGCCGGTCCACGACCATGGCCTTGTCATTGCCGCTGGGAATGACGCGCTGATAATCAGGGAACGTACCGTCGATCAGCTTGGACGTCATGACCACGGAGCCGATGGTGAAGCGGATTTTACTGTCGGACAATTCAACCGTGATGATCATGTCCGGGGCATCGACCAGCTTTTGCAACTCACCGACTGTTTTGCGTGGAATGATAATGCCCGGCATGGATTCAGCGCCATCGGGCGCTTTGGTTTCGCAGCGCGCCAAGCGGTGGCCATCGGTGGCGACCGCGCGCAACACCAAGTCATTGTCCTTCTCGGCAGCATGAAAATAAATGCCGTTGAGATAGTAGCGGGTTTCTTCGGTTGAGATCGCAAATTGCGTCCGGTCGATCAAAGATTTGAGCACGCTGCTCTCAAGCCTGAATGTGTGGGTAAACTCACCGATTGCCAGTTTCGGGAAATCACTTTCGGGCAGGCACTGCAACCGGAAGCGCGAGCGGCCAGCGACCACGGACACAGTGGCACCATCAGGCTCGGTGGACAGCATGACCTGCGAGCCGTCGGGCAGTTTACGCACAATGTCATACAGCAAATGGGCTGAAACGGTTGTTGCACCGGCCTGCTCAACCTCGGCGGCAGCGGCTTCGTTGATCTCCAGATCGAGATCGGTCGCCTTCATGGTCATACTTTGGCCTTCGGCGGACAACAGCACGTTGGACAGGATCGGGATCGTGTTGCGCCGCTCCACCACACGCTGAACATGGCTCAGTGATTTGAGAAGGTTTGACCGCTCTAACGTTACACGCATCGTCGAATGTCCGCTTTGGTTTGGGCGGGCCGGAATTGGCTGGCCTGGCCCATGGTGATTGGACGTCGAATTTGGCGCTTTACGGTATCAAAATCAAGCGTACCCCGACCGTGGGAGCCGCTAACCCGGCCATTTGCTGGGGAAACCCGCGCAATTAGCCTTGAAGGCACAAAAACCCGCCCGGCGTGACCGCCGGACGGGTTGATGATAGCCGCTTAAAGGGTCGGCTTATTCTTCAATCAGGCGACGCAGCAACTCAATCTCTTTGCCCAGCTTGGGATCTTCACTCTTCATCACCTCAACCTTGCGCACCGCGTGCAGCACGGTTGTGTGGTCGCGCCCGCCGAAGCGGCGGCCGATTTCGGGCAGTGAGCGCGGCGTCAACTGCTTGGCCAGATACATGGCAATCTGGCGCGGCCGGACGATCTTGCGGGTGCGACGGTTGGAGAGCAACTCATTGCGCGCCACATCATAGTGCTGCGAAACCACGCGTTGAATGTCTTCGATACGCACTTTCTTGCGCTCATCAGTACGAATGAGGTGGCTGAGAATATCATCAATCCGGTCCAAACCGATGCCCGGCTCAACCGAATGGCGGAAAACCAATTGGTTGAACGCGCCTTCAAGTTCGCGGAAGCTTGTGGTGACGGTCTGGGCCACATGCGCCAAAATCTCGTCAGCAATCTCAAGCGTTTGATCTTCCTTTTGCGCATCCGCCAACCGCTCAACCAGCATATTGTAGCGCATATCATAGTCCGGCGTGGCGATTTCCAACGCAACACCACTGTGCAAACGCGACCGCACGCGCTTATCAAGCGATTCCAACTCTGACGGTGGACGGTCGGCCGCCGCAATGACGTGGCGTGCACTGTCCAGCAAAGCATTGATGAGATGGCAGAACTCCGATTGGATTTTCTCGCCTTGCAAGAACTGCATGTCGTCGATGATCAACAGGTCGATGTCGTGCAAGGATTGCTTCAGCATCAAAGCGTTTTTGTTTTGAATGGCTGTGGCAAAAGCATGCATGAAATATTCCGCGGTCAGATAGACCACGCGCTTGGACGGATCGCGACGCGTTACCTCATTGGCAACCGCCTGCAGCAGGTGCGTCTTGCCCAGACCAACGGACGAATAGAAAAACAACGGATTGAACCGGTTGGCGTTGGCATTGCCTTCAACAATAGACTTTGCCGCAGCGACACAAACACGGTTGGACGGGCCTTCGACAAAGCTTTCAAACGTATAGCGCGGATCAATTGCAGAGCCGTCGACCGGCTTGCGGCGTGGTCTTTCGCTCTGCTCTGCCGGTGACAAAAAGGCTGAACGCCCTTCGCCCAGCGCAGCATGGCGTGGTGCCCTTTGGCTGGGGGCGGTTGCCTGCGTGTCATGCGCCAATTTTTTGGGCGCAGCGTTGCGCGAGACCGATGCACGTGTTGCGGAGCGAACAACCAGTTCGACGCGCACCAAGCTTTCCAATTCGGCTTTCCAATAGTCTGTCAACGCATCCAGGTAGTGCTCGGTAATCCAGCTGCGCAAAAACAATGTTGGTACCGACAGACGGACAATTGACGCGGTCGCATCGTCCAGCTCCACGCGGTTGAACCAGCTGTTGAACGCATCCTGACCAAGCCGTGCGCGCAGCTTTTCTTTAACGCGCACAAAACACCGCTGGTAATCGGCAGTGGCCTGAGGCTGTGCAGCGGCTTGGGGCTGTGCAATGGCTTGGGGCTGGGCATCGGATGGCGTGTTTGCGTGATGGTTTTGGCCGGCTACTGGCTTTTGCGGGAATGCGGTCACAGGCGAATGATCCTCAAAACAATTCTTTTTAATTTTGGCATTGGCAATTTTTGCTTGGGCGATACTCATTGAAAGAGCCTGGCCTGCAGGGAAAAGCGTTTGTTTTTTTGCGTGCGGCGTCACAGTCACTGTCTTTCCTTTTTTCTGCCTGCGCAGTGCGTTCATCATCTGCCATTTACAGTGACGGCTCGCGGCGGTGATCCTAGCGATGCAACCTAGCCGTGAACGCAACACAAGACACAATAAGCCGTTTGCGCACCAAAAATGGCGCACAGGGCGTTGCCGAAAACCGGCGTTAGAAATCGTAAATCCCCTCATAAAAGCACAAAGAGCCTTCTACCGAACCGCATGATCCGATATTTTGAAACCGACATTGCGTCGTTTCCGAGTGGCTCTCACGCCTTTTTCGTGATGGCTTAAACTACCTTTATCGGCGCGGGTTCTGCAAGCCGCATTTACCGAATATTTACCTGCCTGAGGGGTTGAAATTTCTGGATTCAGCCATTCTGGCGAGGCACCAAAAATAGAAATGATTGGAATCCAACCGCTTAGCGAAAAAGCCGGTGGAGAACTGCTTGGGCAAAAATTTTTTGAAAAAAATTGCTTGACTCGCTTCTAGCGAACTCTCTTTGTCAGTGCACATGGCTCGCGTCTTAAGCAATTGAAAATAATAGTCTTTTTTTGTTTTATTACATTTTTTTGACAGATTGGCTGGGTGGCAATCGCATCTACAATGCAACCTACTTTTCTAATCCTATGAAATTTCGGCGCTTTTTTTGAAGCATGAAAAAACCCGCTCCATAGACATGAAGCGGGTTTCTCAAACCAACCAAATAAGGTCGTATCAAGCGATCGCTTTGACCCGTGATGCCAAACGCGAGATCTTGCGTGAAACGGTGTTCTTATGCGCGATGCCCTTGGTCACTGAACGCATCATTTCTGGCTGAGCAGCCTTCAGCGCATCAGCAGCAGCAGCCTTGTCGCCAGAAGCGATTGCTTCTTCAACTTTACGCACAAAAGAGCGCACGCGCGTGCGGCGGCTCTTGTTGACTTCGGTGCGGTGTGCGGTTTTGCGCGCTGACTTTTTCGCTGATGGTGTATTCGCCATAGGTTTTCTCTACAATCTGGCCGTGCATACAGCCGGTTCTTAAACTGATCTGATTTCTTGTCGTCGGATCAAGAAGACCGCATGCATGCAGCGTCATTCTCACAACACAATAACAAGAGGCGGCCACACGGGCCGCCAATTCAGGTGCGCTATAAGCGTAAAGGGGTGCCGCGTCAATAATGCAGCGGCGATTCAGCGATTTTTGAAGCTCGGCGAGCGTTTTTCAATAAAGGCAGTCATGCCCTCGCTCTGATCTTCCAGCGCAAACAGCGAATGGAACAGGCGTCGCTCAAACCGCAGCCCCTCGCTCAATGTCGTTTCAAACCCACGGTTGATGGCCTCTTTGGCCATCATCACGCTGGGCTGAGAATATGACGCGATCTTTTTGGCAGCGCGGATTGTTTCTTCAAGCAGCTCATTGTCAGGCACGACGCGCGCAACCAACCCGCAGCTTTCAGCCTCTGCCGCATCCATCATCCGGCCCGTCAGGCATAAATCCATGGTTTTGGCCTTGCCGATATAGCGCGCCAGGCGCTGCGTGCCGCCGATGCCGGGAATAACGCCCAAGGTAATTTCTGGCTGACCGAACTTGGCGCTTTCCCCGGCAATGATGAAATCGCACATCGCCGCCAATTCACAGCCGCCACCCAACGCATACCCGGATACCGCTGCAATCAAGGGCTTGCGGAACTGATTGACCGCATCCCAGCCCGCAAGCGCATCATCAAGATACGCGTCGGCAAATTCCATCGCCTGCATTTCCTTGATATCGGCGCCTGCAGCGAACGCTTTCGCCGAGCCGGTGAGGATGGCCGCACCGATTTTACCGTCAGCTTCCACGATGGCCAACACTTCAGCCAATTCCTTCATCACGGTCGTGTTGAGCGCATTGAGCGCTTTGGGGCGGTTGAAGGTGATCAACGCGACATTGCCGCGCGTTTCGTGCAGAATTGTTTCGTAAGCCATGGATCTGTCCGTCTTTTGAAGCGTGCTTATCTTTGGCACGCACTGCAATAAAATGTCGAGCGCCCGCTTTGCACAATTCGTTTGATTGTGCCGCCACACCCGGCATGGCGACATGGCTCGCCTTGACGGTCATAGGCGGCAAAGCGGTGCTGGAAATAGCCCAGCGTGCCGTCGGTTTGTTTGTGGTCGCGCAATGACGAGCCACCGGCGGTGATCGCTTCCGCAATGACATCGCGGACCGCCTCTGCCAGAGTGTTAAGCCGTGGGGTCGGTTTGCCGCGCGCGGTAACCAATGTTGCGGCTTTGCGCTTGGGCGACAGTTTTGTGCGCCACAGCGCCTCACACACATAGATATTGCCAAGACCGGCAATGATGCTTTGATCGAGAAGCGCCGCCTTTAGCGGGGCGGATTTACCCGCAAAACGGCTTGCCAGATAGTCCGGCGACAGTGCATTGCCCGTCGGCTCAACACCGAGCACAGCCAAATGTTTGTCGCGGTCCATGGCGTCACTCGCCACATCGTACAAAAAGCCGAACCGGCGCGGATCATTATAGATGATATCAAAGCGCGCGCCGTCAGCCTGCACCACTTCCAACACAACATGATCATGGGGCCCAGCCGGGCCACGCGGATGGTGAAAAATGCCGGGCGCAACGGGCTGTGCGTCCGCGCATTCAACGCGCCATGAGCCCGACATGCCCAAATGGCTGACGACGGTGCGCCCATTGTCGAGCGTGATCAGCAAATATTTTGCACGCCTGCCCAGTGCGGTGACCGCCGCCCCTTGCAGTCTTGCGGCCATGCCGTCGGGAAAATCAAAGCGCAGATTGGGCCGGTTCAGCCGCACATTTGCAATCCGCGCGCCCTCCATGGCCGGCGCAAGGCCGCGCCGTACAGTTTCCACTTCAGGCAATTCAGGCATGGGCGGCGATCTGGTTGTAGAAAGAAGTGCCCGGCCCGGCGTGCTCAATGTTCAAATGCTGCGCGATGGTTTCGGCCATATCGGCGAACGTCTCGCGGATGCCGATATTGACCGGGTCGCCCGCGCTGCCAAACACACCAAGCACAGGCACCCGCTCCCGTGTGTGGTCGGTGCCGATCCATGTCGGGTCACAGCCATGGTCGGCGGTGATGATCAACAAATCATCCGCGCGCAACGCCAAGGTGCAGCTGGGCAACCAAACGTCAAACGCTTCAAGTGCCGCCGCATAGCCTGCCACATCGCGGCGGTGGCCGTATAGCATGTCGAAGTCCACGAAATTGGCGAACACCAGATCGCCATCGCCCGCTTCCTCCATCGCCTTCAATGTCGCCACGCCGACTGCGGCGTTGCCATGGGCTTTGTGAACCTCAGTAATACCGGTATGGGCAAAGATATCGCCGATTTTGCCGATGG
>JBAUIL010000314.1:0-6519 GCA_049682915.1 Ahrensia sp.
TTGGCTTCTGCCTCCAGCTCTTCACGCGCCTGGGTCACGCGGTCACGCAATGTGCCCGCCACCAAACCGGCGCTTTCTTCAAGCGTGCGGCGCACATTGGCGATGCCCATCGTAAGGGCTTTTTGCATCGTCTCGGTGCGCTCATCGATGATGCCTGTTTGCGAGGCAAAATCGGTGTCGATTTTGTTGGTGCTTTCATTGAGTGCCGCGATGGCTTCAGCAGTGCGCTCTGACACCACTTGGCTGAGACGGGTTGCGTTTTCTGCCAGTGCATCGGCCAGCGACTGTGTCTTGGTTTCAATCGATACGGTTTGATCCGCTAGCACTTGGGTCAGGCGCTCATTGGTGCGCTCAACCGCGCCATAAATGGCTTCGGTTTTCTCATCAAGGCGACCAAGGAAGGCCTGATTGTCGACGGCAACCTTTTGTGCAAGCTCTTCCGAGCGTGCGCCAAGAGCCTGGCTGCGCTCTTCCAGTGTAGCGGTGAGTGCATCTGCCTGTTGTGACAGTTTGGTGCTGATGGCATCGGTTGATGTTTGAACTGCGCCGTAAATGGCTTGTGTTTTCTCATCAAGGCGATTGGCGAGCTTGTCCCCTTCCGCAGTAATGTTGTCGGTTGCGCCTTGGCCTGCTGCTTCGAGGCGCTGGGCGAATTCCATCGCTTGGCGCTCAAGCGCTGCACGTTGCTCGTCCAAGGCCGACATGGCTTTGGTTGTCGCGTGCGCGGAGGCTGAGAAGACGGCCTGTGTCTTCTCGTCGGCGCGGCTGAGGAATTCTGCGCCACGTTGAGCAAGTTCGTCCAGCGAAGCAGCCATGCGCTCGGCAACGTTTGCTGCGGCAACATTGAGGTTTTCCGCGATCCGGGTGGTTTGTTCGTCCACCGCGGATTTGACGCCTGCTTGCACTGCAGCGGCTTTTTCAACCAGTTGCTTTTCAGACATTGAAGCCGCTTCATCGATCGCCGTTGAACCACTTTCGATGGTGGCTGCGAGATCACGGGTACGGTCGACCAATGTTTCATTCAGCGCGCGGGTGCGGGCATCCAGTGCTTCGGAAACACGGGTCGTGCCTTGTTCAATGCGCTCAACGCGTGATTGCATTTCAGCGGTCAGTGCATCGCCACGTCCGGACAAGGTGCTTTCCAGCTCTTGCATGCGCTGAGCCAGTTGGCTGTTGAGGGCGGTGGTTGTTTCATCAAGTTTCGATGTCAGGGCAGCACTGCGGCCATCCAGTGTTTCTGCAAGGCGATTTGCGGCCTGTTGCGAGGTGCTGTCGAGCGCTGCAATCCGGCTGTCCAGATCGCCGGTCACGGTTGCACTTGTTGACTGCATTTTTTCAGCCAGCTCTTCCAGCTTCGCCGAGATTGAAGCGGTGGCTTCATCGGTTGACATGTTCAAATTATCAACCAGCGACGCGCCGGAACCGAGCATTGTCGCCTGCAGCTTGTTGGAGGCTTCGACGACGTTTTCTTTGATGCGGTCGGCTGTAATCGACAACTCGTCACGCAGCTGGTCTTGCGCGCCCGTAATTGACGCGCGCAAGCGCTCGGCGTGGGTCAGAATACCCTCGCGCTCATTGCCTAACTCGCTGAGCAAAGAGCGAACACGGGTTTCATTATCGGAATAGGCACGCTCCAGTTCAGACACTTCGGTCTGCATCAGGGCTTCAAGCTCGGCCGCCTTGGCAACAGTGCGCTCGATGCTTTCGCCCATAGCAGACACTTCGCGCCGAACGGCCTGACCAACGGTGGTGATGGCGTCGACAGACATGTTTTCCGGTTGCGCCAAACGGAACGCTATCTCGCTCATCGAATTGGCGGTCATCCGCATTTCATGGGCGCGCCGCATCATCATAGCGATGCTAAAGAACACAACGATGCTGAAGCCAACGGCAACCAGCAGTGACAACGCGCCGGGCAGAGCGCCCAACTCTTCCATTGAATTGATTTGCCAGACTTCTGGCGCATAAAGCGCGTGCGCCAGACCAGCACCGGCGGCAATGGTGAGCGCGCTGAGCAGCAACGCGACGAAATAGGGTGTTGCAGGCGCCTTGGCATTCAGCCGATCAATAAGCGCCGTGTATTCGCGCTGGGCGTCATCGTCATTGGCTGCAGCACGAAAACCGGTTGCCGCTGCTGCACCCGCTGCCGCGAGACCGGCACCGGTTGATGCAATCTGCGATGTTGCGCCGGAAATCGTATTGCCAGAGGCCTGCGCCTTGGCCTCGATGGCACGTTCAACCGTGTCGGTTTGTCGCAAATCTGATGCGGCTTCCGACACTTGGTTCTCAAAGTCATCAAGCGACAATTCGGTGTCCAGATCGACATCATACCCATCGGACGTGGCGTCCAACGAGTCATCGAGTTCCAGATCGAAATCGAGATCCGTATCGAGGTCGAGGTCCATGTCCAAGTCAGATTGCAGCGCATCATTGAGCGCGCTTTCCATTTCCAGATCGATGTCGTTGGTGTTCTTTTTCACTGACATGTCAGAGACCTTATTATCTGCGGCGGCTGCAGTCCGTCGCGTTACTCAATTACTCCGCACGCATTCCGCGTACTTATAAACAGCGATTGGACGGCAGGTTCCGCACGCGCGCACTTTACTAACGTACCGTAACGGGACAGATCACTCAATGAAACTGTGTCGCTTGCGTTTTCCCTAGTTTCTTAAAATAAGGTTAACGCCTTTATTTGTTCAAAAAGTTGGAATCGCTCAAATTGTCAATACTTGCTTAGCTGAATACTGAGACATTGGCCTCACGATGGCACAACCATTAAGAGGGGAAGTCAGTATGGGTCAGAGTTTTCATCCGGTTTTTGGCGCACCGGAGTGCCACAATCTTGCCACCCGCCGCACGGCGCGGCCCGTTGATCTCGTGCATCTGGCCCGTCAGACCGGCGGCGACAAAGCGCTTGAAGAAGAAGTTCTGCACATGTTTTTGCGACAGGCCAACCTGCTGGCGCGCGATTTGAGCGGCAAGACAACCACGGAAGCACGCCGTCGCCTTGCGCACACGCTCAACGGCACGGCCCGCGCTGTCGGCGCGTTTGAGGTCGCTGAATGGGCCGAGCGCATTGAAAATAGCCCGGAAAAATCAAAAGACGTTGCCTCACTTGTCGCTTGCGTCGACACAACGTGCGACTACATTTCTTCCCTGTTGCGCTGAGCGATTGAACCAGACCAGCATGTTTGGCAGGTCCGGTTACGCTTGACTTTCGGGGGGTAACCGATATCTCCGGCACAAACACCTCCCGGAGAAATGTAATGCCTAAACTTACCATTGTCGCCTTTGACGGTACACGCTTCGAGTTTGATGCCGAAGTTGGCTCCACCGTGATGGAAAATGCCGTCAAAAACTCGGTGCCTGGCATTGAGGCGGAGTGTGGTGGTGCCTGCGCCTGTGCGACTTGTCATGTGTATGTGGATGATGCGTGGACTGATAAGGTCGGCCAGCCCGATGTGATGGAAGAGGACATGCTCGATTTCGCCTTTGAACAAAAGCCGACGTCGCGCCTTTCATGCCAAGTTAAGATGACGCAAGAATTTGACGGTCTGGTCGTGCACGTGCCGGAAAAGCAGGCCTAACCCGTCTGAACGGTCAGCGGCGATGTCCGCCTTTGTGAACCGCACCCTGCGTCTGGGTCATGGCCAATCGTTGACCATTGGGGAGCGCGGGCTGCTTATGGGTGTCATCAACGTCACGCCGGACAGTTTTTCCGATGGCGGCCGGTTTGGCTCTGTCGATGCAGCGGTGGACCATGCCCGGGCCTTGGTTGCAGCGGGAGCAGCCATTCTTGATATCGGTGCGGAAAGCACACGGCCCGGCGCAGCCAGCGTTGACGCGGACGAAGAGCAGGCGCGGTTGTTGCCGGTGGTGGCAGCGGTCGCGCAGGCTCTGCCTGATGCTATCATCTCCATTGACACCTACCGGGCGGATACCGGCGAAAGAGCCATCGCGGCGGGCGGCCATATGCTCAATGATGTGTGGGGCCTGCAGAAAGATCCGGCGATGGCTGAGATTGCCGCCCGGACCGGTGCGGGCCTGATGATCATGCACACCAACCGCGACCGCGACATGGATGGCGATGTGATCGAGGATCAAAAAGCCTTTTTGGGCCGCTCGCTTGAAATTGCCGCCAATGCCGGTGTTGACCCGGATGCCATCATTCTCGACCCGGGCTTTGGTTTTGGCAAAGATACACAGCACAATGTCGCTATCTTGGCACGGTTTGCGGAACTCACCGGTGATGATGAATTTGGGAGTTTTTGTTGGGGTGTCGGCACCAGCCGCAAGCGGTTTATTGGCGCGGTGACCGGCAGGGATGTTGACCAGCGCGATGTTGGTACTGCAGCGACTACGGTGGCGCTGCGTTTGGCCGGAGCCGGTATTTTCAGGGTGCATGATGTCGCAATCAATGCGGATGCGTTGTCAATCGCCGATGCTATAGTGGCGTCTGGAGTTGATTGATGTACGAAATTTACATGCAAAATTGCGCGTTTTTCGCGCGACACGGCGTCTATGAGCAGGAAGAGTTTCTGGGACAGCGCTTTTACGTTGATGCGCGATTGCAGGTCGATCCGGGTGACGCGCTGGCCAAGGACGACATTGATGGCACGGTCAACTATGGCGAAGCATTCGCCGAGATAGAGAAGATCATTCTCGGTAAACGCCGTTATTTGATTGAGTCGCTGGCCTATGAAATTGCACTGGCGATCTGCGCAAAGTTTCCGCAGGTCCGCAAAGCGGTGATTACGGTGCGCAAACCAAACGCGCCGGTGCCCGGCGTTCTGGACCATGTTGAAGTGACGGTCACGCATGAACCAAGCTGAATTGCCATTGGTGACAATCGGCATGGGTGGCAATGTGGGCGATGTCGCTGTGGCCATGCAATGGGCTTTGGACGCGATCGAGGCCAATGGCAGCTGCAAGGTTCAGGATATTTCGCCGGTCTATCAAACGGCGCCATGGGGATTGGTCAATCAGCCTGATTTTCTCAATTGCTGCGTGAGCCTGCGCACAACGCTGGCACCGCTGGCATTCTTGGATCTAATCCAAAAGATTGAGCACGATGGCGGGCGGGTGCGGGAAATCCGATGGGGCCCGCGCACGCTTGACATTGATGTGCTGACTTATGGCGACTTGTCGATTGAAGAGCCGCGCTTGACCGTGCCGCATCCACGCATGCTGGAGCGTGCATTCGTAATGGTGCCTCTGGCAGATATTGAGCCGAATTTGATGATTGCCGGTCAAAAAGCGAGTGCACACGCAGGGGCGCTAGACCAAGCGGGTATGCACAAGACCGGGCTGAAGCTGATTATTTGATTGCGCCGACCGCTGTGCCGTCAACACGGTTCAAAGTCATGCCGATAACAGGCACCAACTCTTCATTGACTTGGACAGAAATGGTGACATTCATGCGGTTGTTATCAATCATGCGGGCGAGCATGGCACCATCAAGTTGCTTTCGCTTGAGCGTCAGGACAACCCGGTCCGCTGATACATTGCCGCCTATGACGTCGAGGCCTTCGCCGGCTGCGCCATCGAGGAACTGACCTTTATAGACTTTGCCCGCGCGGTTGATCACGGCACTCATTTTCTGGCTGAAGACACCGACCCGGCATGAGCCGTCCATGGTCATGCCAAGGCCGTCACGCGGTGTGGAGCCGTCAAAGTCACAGATGAACTTCGTGCCTTTGTATTTGCCGGCAACGATTTCGCCGGGGCCTTTCCATTGACCCGTCAATTGGGTGAAAAACTTTGCATCCTTGCCGGAAGCGTCGGCGCTTGCTGGGCTTGGAGCAGACAGAATGCCTGCTGCGAGCAGGGCGGTGGCGAGGACGCTTTTCAACATGACGAGACGCTTTTCAAACCGTAAAACACTGCGCGCACTATCGCTTGCAATGGTTAATGGATGCTTCACGCGCCGCACATCGCATGGTTTATGTGTCGTGCTTATCCTGTGGCCCTGTTGAAAACTTGGTCAGCACGTTCAAGAATTCGCTGATCTTGGGTTGCGGTAGCGCCGAAAAAGGGGCGGGGCGACAAACATCAATTGCCGACAAGCCAACGCGCACGGTCATCAAGCCGTTGACGACGCCTTCGCCCAAACGTGATGAAATGCGCGCCGCCATGCCATGGCCAACCAATTGCTGGATGATGCTGTCACCCACCGCGATGCCACCGGTTACCGCCAAATGGCTGACGACCCGTTTGGCCAGCGCCAATGTACCGAGGGTTGAGGTGCGCCCGCCATAATGCTCCGCCATAACACGGATAAGCCGGACGTTTTCATACAGCACATAGCTGATATCGACGATGGCGCGCGGTGAGACGGCGGTGACGACCGAAACCCGCTTGGCCGCTGCCATCACCAGATCGCGCGCTTCAGCATCCAGACCCGCGAGCAGTTCACGCTCAGCCATGGCATAACGGTCGGTGGCATCCATAATATCGTGCTGATGCTCGTTCAGAATTGCGCGGCCGGCGGCGGTTTTTGGATCGCTACTAAAATGCGCC
>JBAUIL010000315.1:0-1540 GCA_049682915.1 Ahrensia sp.
CGCAAGTCGCGCCCCGCCATTTCCAGCATCCAAGCGCGGCGGCGCTCCGCCATGAGAAAGGACAGCGAGTGTTTGCGCACCGGCGAATAGTCATTGACGATCTCAAACACCAGCCAGGCAATGAGGAAAAACGCCAGCGCCAGACTATCCATCTGTGTCAGTGAAATGCTCATGATGGGCTAGTGGCCCTCAAATTCGATCAGCGTCCGCACCGGCACGCCCAGCGCTTCGATCTTGGCGCGGCCACCAAGCGCGGGTAAATCAACCACAAAGCACGCCGCCACCACATCTGCGCCCATCTGTTGTAGCAGCTTGGTTGCCGCTTCTGCCGTGCCACCGGTGGCGATCAGATCATCCACCAGCACGATCTTCTCGCCGGGCTTGACGGCATCGCGGTGCATTTCCATCTCGTCGACGCCATATTCCAGGCTGTAGGCAATGCGCACCGTGTCATGCGGCAGCTTGCCCTTTTTGCGGATCGGCACAAAACCCGCCGACAGCTGGTGCGACATGGCACCGCCCAGAATAAAGCCGCGCGCTTCCACACCCGCCACCTGGTCAATCTTGGTGCCTGTGAAGGGATGCACCAGTTCGTCCACCGCCCGGCGGAATGCCCGCGCATTGCCCAGCATGGTCGTGATGTCACGAAAGATGATGCCCGGCTTGGGATAGTCCGGTATCGCCCGAATGGATTGCTCGAGCGTTTCTTGCAGGGTCATGGCTGGCTCCATCGGTTGTGCCGGTTTGAATGTCAGGCACAAAAAAGGGTGCCCGCAGCACCCTTCTTGTCGGTCATTTAAGTGACCTAATCAACGTCCATTTCAAAACGAATGGCTCAATGCTCGACGCGCGACCAAACCTGTTTTTTGGACAGGTACAGGAACACAGCAAACACCAGCAGGAACACCATCACTTTAAAGCCGGTTTGCTTGCGCTCTTCCAGCTTCGGTTCTGCCGCCCACATCAGGAATGCGGAAACGTCTTTGGCTTGCTGGGAAATGGTTGCCGGTGTGCCGTCATCATAGGTGATGCCGTCATCATACAAGGGCTGCGCCATCGCCAGCGCTTCACCCGCAATAAAATACGGGTTGTAATGCAGCGTGTCGGGAATGTTGCTGCCCTCTGGCGGCTCTTTGCCGTAGCCGGTCAACAGCGAATAGATGTAGTCCGGGCCGCTTTCCGCGTACTGCGTGAAGATATCGAACACGAAGGTCGGGAAGCCGCGCGTCACCGCACGTGCTTTTGCCAGCAGGCTCATATCCGGCGGGTAAGCGCCCATGGCCGCAATGGCTGCTTCACGGTTCGGAAACGGTGACGGAAACTGATCCGCCGGTGTTGCCGCGCGGAAGAACATTTCGCCATCCATATTCGGACCATCTTCGACTTCGTAACCTGCCGCAAATGATTTAATCTGATCTTCAGAGTAACCCAGATCAGCCAGATTGCGGAAGGAAACGCGGCTCAACGCATGACAGGCCGAGCAGTTTTCAACATAGATCTTGAGACCACGCTGAAGCTGCGCATCATCATAGGTGCCGAA
>JBAUIL010000316.1:0-2398 GCA_049682915.1 Ahrensia sp.
CCAAATGGCCATCGCCTGGTGCCTGCGCGACGAACGCGTCACCACCGCCCTGATCGGCGCGTCAAAACCCTCGCAAATCGAAGACTGCGCGGGTGCGATTAACAATCTCGATTTCAGCGATGATGAGCTGGCAAAGATTGAGGGGATTGCTGATGATATGGGGATTAGTTTGTGGGATCAGTCGAGCGAGGGGGTTTGAGCTACGCCGCCGCTCTCAGCATTTTTGCTGAGCAAAATTGCTTGCCGCTACTGAGAGTTTTAGGGGGTTTCACCCATTTCGCTTTGCGAAATGACTTGGTGGGCCCGGAGGGACTCGAACCCCCGACCTAGCGGTTATGAGCCGCCAGCTCTAACCAGCTGAGCTACAGGCCCCACAAATTTGGGGTAACCGAACATGCGCGTGCCTGCAAGCATCTTTGCGTTCAACACATAAATTCCGCAATTTGCGCCCATGGCGGCTTGGGGATGCATTTTGCCAGGAGCTTTTATGACCAACACTGTTTTCAAATCCGCCGCTGTGCTGGCTTTTCTTGCCGCCGCTGTTTCAACGCCCGCGCTGGCGCAAGACATATCCGAGCAACCCTTCCCGCGCATCATGGTCAGCGGCGAAGGCACGGCTGACGTGGCCGCTGATATGGCGGTGCTCAACCTGACGGTACTGCGCCAGGCCGACACTGCGCGCGAAGCGCTGGACGCCAATAATGATGCGATGGCCAGCGTGCTGTCGGCAATGAAAGCGCTGGGCATTGAAGACCGCGACCTGCAAACTTCAAACTTCGATATCATGCCGCGCTACCGCCAGGTGCGTAACAATTCCACCGGCGAGCGTGAAGACCCGATCATCATCGGCTACACGGTCAGCAATGCGCTGACGGTGCGGGTGCGTGATTTGGCAAAACTGGGCACCGTGTTGGATCAATCCGTGACACTGGGCGTCAACCAAGGCGGCAATGTGCGCTTTACCAATGACGACCCGACCGAGGCTTTGGAGCAAGCACGGATTGCCGCCATGCGCGAAGCCATGCGCAAAGCGGAAGTGCTGACCGAGACCGCCGGTATCAAGCTGGGCAAGGTGCTGGAAATCACCGAGCACAGCGATCGGCCGCGCCCCATGGCGATTGCCGAAGCGGATATGATGATGGCGCGATCATCAGCGGCGGTGCCCGTAGCAGTCGGTGAAAACACCTATGCCGTCACGGTCAATGTCAGCTTCGCGCTCGACCAGTAATTTACTGGCGGGACAGGGACGGCCAGTTGGCATTGCCTTTGGTGATGTTGCCAGGAATGTCCCTGTTCCAGCGGCTGCGCACGCCCTTTGAGAAATTCAGATAGAGCTTGCCGTCCACCACGCTGTAGGCGGCAGGATCGATCTTCGCGGTGTAGCCGTTGGCCACCGCAAAGGCGCAGAAACCACCATAGGCGGGCGCATATTGTGCCGGGTTGGCGACAAACGCATCGCGGTTTTCTGCGCTGGCGAAATGATAGGTTGCACCGTCATATTGCGCGGTAATCGTGCTGTCGCCACGGACGGCAGCGTCATCCGTGAAATAAGCCACCGGATCATAGCCCTGAACAGCGACGCCTGTGTTGTTGAGGTTCACGCTTGCCGCAAATGCGCCCGGAGTGAGGCTCATCGTCGCTGCGGCAGCACTCAACATCAACAAGGCAGACCGGCGTGTCATATTGGAAGCGATCATGGGCCAGTTCTCCCGATTTTTTCGAGCGCGTTGTTGTGCGTTAATGTGTGACGGCGGCTGGTGAAATCCACAAAGCCGCCGTGCGCAATTCAAGTGTCAAACAGACAGATCAATTTGTTACTGGGACAGGGACGGCCAGTTTTCGTCGCCTTTGGCGATAAAGCCAGGGATGTCCTTGGTCCAGCGCTGCTGAATACCTTTTGAGAAATTCAGATATAGCTTGTCATCAACAACGCTGAAGGCAGTGGGGTCGATTGGGGCGAGAGAACCCTGCGCCACGGCGTACGCGCAGTAACCGCCATAGGCGGGCGCATATTTAGCCGGGTTGGCAACGAAAAGATCGCGGTTTTCGACGCTGGAGAACTGGTAAGTTGCGCCTTCATACTCAGCGGTAATGGCTGCGTCCCCTTCCACCGGTGCATCAGCGGTAAAATAGGCTACCGGGTCATAGCCCTGAATAGCAACGCCGCTATTGCTAAGGTTCATCTTGGCGGCAAACGCGGCGGGTGCAACGCTCGCGACAGCGGCGGCTGCGCCAAACAGAGCGAGAGCGGAACGGCGTGTCAGGTGGGAAACAGTCATCGGGTATTCCTTGGTGGTTATCGGTTGGGCGACACTATCAGCCATCAAACCACGTTCAATTCACATGGGTTCACGCCCGTGCACAGGCTTGTGAACGCCTAAAGCGCCTTGTGCCAATA
>JBAUIL010000317.1:0-2810 GCA_049682915.1 Ahrensia sp.
TTCACGCCGGTTTTTGCATCCAGCAGAAAAAGCACCAGATCGGCTTCGTTGACGGCCACTTCGGTTTGCTGGCGCATACGACCAGACAGGGATTTACGGTCGCCCTGCTCAAGCCCCGCCGTATCGATCACATCAAAACGCAGATCATCGAGCCGCGCGGCATGGCGACGGCGATCGCGCGTCACACCGGGCTGGTCATCAACGATGGCGATCTTGCGACCAACCAAACGGTTGAACAGGGTCGACTTGCCCACATTGGGGCGGCCAACAATGGCAATAGCGAAGGTCACCCTTGGTCCACCTGTCCGGTTGCGCGAATAAGATCGAGCATGATGTTGGCGCGCTCCACCATGGGTGGCGGTGTTGCCTGGTCGCCTGTCAATTGCGAGAACAAAGCTTGGGCATCGCCATAGCGTTGCTCTTTATAGGCAGCCAGGCCCAGCGCTTCGCGTGCGCCATGGCGCATCGGGCTGGTGTCAACTGCCAGTGCTTCCGCACGCGCCGCCACATCGCCATAGGTGCCGCTATCAACCAGAATATAGGCCGCGCGCAGTTTTGCCAGATCACGCAGCACTACATCGACACCATTGTCATTGCTGATGGCATCAAAGGCGGCGACTGCGCCGTCCGCATCGCCACTGTTGTGCAGCAAGGTCGCTTCACGCATGCGCGCCAAAATCGGGTATTCGCCATAGCCATCTTCCTGCAATGCCTGCAGGGCGGCCATGGCTTCGTCGGTTTGGCCTTCGCTGGCCAGCGTCAACGCATTGCGAAACCGGTCGCCCGATGCTGTGGCCTGGCCGTCAACATAGCTTTTCCATGCAGTGTTGGCGACAACGGCAAGCACAATAGCGACAGCCACGCCAATGATGATCTTGCCAAACCGGTCCCAGACCGATTGGAGCCGGTCCGAGCGCAGCTCTTCTTCGACTTCGCGGATGAAACTATCGTCAGACATGGTGCTTTCCCGAAACGCTAACGCGACTGAATAATCTGTGTTTGATGGGCTTTATCGCCAATCGTGCCGGAATGTAAGTGCCGCAAGCGCGTTTTTGAAGCGCTAGCCGATGGGCGATACGCCGATCAACCAAGTATGCAGCCACAGCACGAACGCCACATAGGCAATGGTGCCGCCAACGATGGCAATCACATCATTGCGCACCGACACGGATGCCGGGACGGGATCACCATGGCGTTTCCACCAGATGCGGTTCCACACCGCCCAGCCGAGAAAACTGACGCATAAAATGACAGTTGCCAGATCGCCATTGACCAGTAAGTGGCTAAACGCCCAAACCTTGATGCCCAACACCATGGGGTGCTTGACTGCCGCCTTGATTTTGCCTGCTGGCACTTGCGACGCCACCAGCAAGATCATCGCAGGCCACATCAACAGCCAGGTGACCGGCTGCAAAGCGCTTGGCGGCACGTAGAGCACCGGCGCGGCTTGCCGTGCCTGGCCGTAGCCATAGACCAGCACAATAAAACCGATGATCGACAGCACCGAATAGGCGGCCTTCCACCCGTTGGGGCCCAGCTTTGCAAGCGCGTTGGCGCGCACATCGCCCACCATGCGTGCCGAATGGATGCCGAGAAACAGCACCAAGCCGATGATCAGTAAAGCCATGTCGCCTGCCCTTACGTTCCGATTAGACGCCGCCGCCGATGGTCTCCGGCGGGCGGTCGCCGCCGGTATCGCCACCATGCAATGCCAACCATTCCTGATCAATCTCCGGCAGTTCCTGATCATTAATCGCCGCTTCAAACGCTTGCAGGCGCTTGTAGATCGACAGCAACTCGACCACGGTTGTCCACGAGTTGACGAGGTATTGGAACGAGTTTGACACCTGGCTGAACGCGGTTAGAATTTGCTGCAAGATGCCGAAGGTGAAGCCAATGGCCGCACCGGCGATGATCGACGGAATCAACAGCACATAGGCAAAAATGCCATCGGCTTGCAGATAGGCAAAGCGGAACACGTTGAAATACATATATTCGAGATAGAGCCGGAAATAATTGCGGCGCACATCGTTGAACAGATCTTTGACCGTAAACGGCTCGGCGCGCGCGGCGTCATCCTCACCATAGACCAGCTCTTTGCGGTAGGCCGCTTCGACGCGCTGGTTTTTGAATTCCAGGCCAGGCAAGCGGATGCCGACAGCGGCCAACAGCACGGTGCCGAAGATGGACCACAAAATTGCAGCCCACACCAGCGCCTGCGGCACGGCACCGAAATAGGGTATTTCAGGCACAAATTGTGACAGCCCCCACAGGATGGGCAGGAAGGCGATGAGCGTCATCACCGCATCAATGGCCGAGACACCCAGACCTTCCATGATGCCTGCAAAGCGCATCGTGTCTTCCTGTACGCGCTGTGACGCGCCCTCAATGTGGCGCACGCGCTTCCAGCGCTCCATGTAGTAATTGTTCATCGCCGTGCGCCAGCGGAAAATCCAGTGGCTGACGAAATAGCGGAACACCACAATGATGGCGATAAACATGAAAGCGAGCTGCGCGAAAATCCAGATAAAGCCGAACAGATCGGCGGCAGTCGTGGTCGCATTATCGCTGAGCGCGTCCTGCACACCGTCAAAAAACGGGCGGCGCCAATTGTTGATGGCGACAGACACCTGCACGTTGAAATAGGTGACAAACAAAATGAGTGCGGCACCGGCCACCGACCAGATTTCCCAAGGGTGTTTGGCGCGGAAATGCCAAAACGCGATGAACACACCAGCAAAGGCGGCAAAGAATATATAAAACCACAAAAATTCCGGCGTTACGAAATGACCAAGGCCGATGACCTGCGG
>JBAUIL010000318.1:0-3445 GCA_049682915.1 Ahrensia sp.
GGTCAGAAGCACCAGCTCACGATCCGCGCCGATCAGATGGTTGGGTCGCGAAAGCGCGCGATGGATCCGGGATGTGGTGAGCTGAGTGCCAGACGGCATGGCGTTGTCAGCCATGATTTCCGTCCTCCGCCCAGACCAGCGCCGCCGACGCATAGTCGGTCGTTTGAGCGGCAAGGCTGATCGAGGCGCCGGTCGCACCGAACAGGCCCACGATCTGGGTTGCGCCGAGAAGAATGCCGGCAACGAGGACGACATACATCAACCGCCGCGCAAAATCATTGAGTTCACCGCCGAAGATCAGCATGCCGCCAGCGACTGCAACGGCGGCAAGGGCGATAAAGCCGGCCACAGGCCCTGTGATCGATTGCTGGATCTGCTGGAGCGGCCCCTCCCAAGGCAAGCCGCCGCCTGAACTTGCAAGCGCCGGGCCTGTCAGAAGGACGCCGCCTGAGAGTGCAAGGGCGCTGACACTGACGGATTTGAGAAACCTATGCTGCATGACTGTCCTCGTCGATCTGGCAATGATGATCTGTCTGGTAGCGCCCATGCTCGAAGCCGCTGACGCGCATGACCTCGCGCACGCGCCGGCCCGTCGATGTGCGTTCGATCGAGACGACGAGATCGACCGCTTCGCCGATCACCTCGCGCATGGGCTGTTGGCTCGCTTCCGCTGTCAATTGCTCGAGCCGACGAAGCGCTGAGTGGGCATTGTTTGCATGGATCGTAGTGATGCCACCGGGATGGCCTGTGTTCCAAGCTTTGAGCAGCGTCAGCGCTGCGCCATCGCGCACCTCGCCGACAATGATCCGGTCAGGCCGCAGCCGCATGGTGCTCTTGAGAAGCCGCGCCATGTCGACACTATCGGTCGTGTGCAATGCCACCGTATTTTTGGCAGCGCACTGGATCTCGGCTGTGTCCTCGAGAATGAGGAGACGGTGTTCTGGCGCCGCTCTGACAATCTCGGCAATGACCGCATTGGCAAGCGTCGTCTTGCCCGACCCCGTGCCGCCGGAGACGACAATGTTCATCCTGTCCCGGATGGCGCTGCGGATTGTTGTCGCCTGCAGCCGGTTCATCACGCCATTTGCCACGTAATCATCAAGCGGGATCAGGCGGGAGGCTCTCCTGCGGATGGTGAAGCTCGGTGCGCTCACGACCGGAGGCAACAACCCCTCGAAGCGGTGTCCGCCAATTGGCAGTTCCCCGGAAATGATCGGACGGTCTTCATCCGCTTCGGTCTGGAGCGCATGCGCGACGCTGCCGATGATGATCTCAGCGGCGCCAGGCTTCAGGGCGCCTATAGCTGCGAACCCTTCCCCCAGCCGTTCGACAAACAACCGGCCATCCGGGTTAAGCATGACCTCAACGACTTGGTTATCATCGAGCGCGGCCGTGATCGCTTCACCCAGCGCCTCACGCAGCTTGCGCACCAGGCGCGAATGGGACGACACACTGCTCATGAGGCCAGCCCAAAGCTTGGCATTATTGTCTGCAGATGGTCATTTGGCACTGTTGCCATGGCGCGCGTTCCCGATCATGAACTGGGTTGGCGGCTTTTGGCCTAACGGGGGGAAATGATCATCCCGGCAGAACTGCCGTGGAATGGTGTATGGTTGAACCAAACGTCATACGGCTTGCCTCGATTCGGGTGGCGCAGCGCTGAGTCGCGGCGATTTCATCTGCAGGCTGAGCGCTTCTTTGACTTGAAGCGCGTCTTGGTGTTTGGATTGTTGCTGCGTGTCCCGTCAGAACTGCCGGGGTAATTTGAGGCAGCAGTAATTGCGTTTTGACGCATTAACATATTGAAAAATAATGATAATATATGCCTCCGTTTGCGCTATGACGACTGACCCGGAGAGCTGTGTTAAGAATTCGTTAACCAAATATCGCTTGCACGACCACCGGAATCGCTCATAGTAATAACGCTTTCTCGCGTGATGGTTTGGGAAAAGCGTTATTTCACGAAATGCGAAAATTCGGTGCAATCGGTTATGCAGCACGACATGATGGATTTCGACGAGGAAATCATCCGGCAGGGTGAGTTGATCTCAGATCGCCTCAATATGCTCCGGATGGAACAGTACCCGCCGAATGCACAGAAAGGCCTTCGCCTTTTTTCTCTTGCGGAGGTCGCTGAGTTCGTTGGTGTAACGCAAAATCACATCAAGAAGTTGCACTTGGATGGCAAGGGTCCCGTTCCCACGGTGTCATCTTCCGGACGTCGTTCCTACACCGCCGAGCAAATGCTGGAAATCCGCCAGTATCTGGACAAGCATGGCCGCAGTGACGTGAAAAACTATGTGCCCCGTCGCCGTGAAGGCGAACATATGCAGGTCGTCTCGGTCGTCAATTTCAAGGGTGGATCTGGCAAGACAACGACAACAGCCCATCTCGCACAATATCTCGCATTGACTGGACACCGTGTCTTGGCGATTGATCTCGATCCCCAGGCGTCGTTGACGGCCCTTCATGGTATTCAGCCAGAGCTCGACAAGAATCCGTCTTTGTTTGAAGCACTTCGATATGACGATACGCGATGCTCGATCACAGAGATTATTCAGCCAACAAATTTTCCGGGTCTTGATATCGTTCCAGCTAATTTGGAACTCCAAGAATATGAATATGAGACTCCGCTGGCCGCAGCCAACTCGCAGGAGGGAAAGCTGTTTTTCACACGGATCTCACGTGCCTTGAAGGAGGTTGAAGATCGCTATGATGTTGTCGTGATCGATTGCCCTCCACAGCTTGGCTATCTGACACTGACAGCTTTGACCGCGTCCACGGCCGTCTTGATCACTGTGCATCCCCAGATGTTGGATATCATGAGCATGAGCCAGTTCCTCCTCATGCTCGGCGGGATTCTTCAGTCCATCAAGGGTGTTGGTGCCAAGGTCAAACTTGATTGGTTTCGCTTTCTTGTTACCCGTTATGAAGCGACAGACGGCCCCCAGGCACAGATGGTCGGCTTTATGCAAGCCATGTTCAACAACCGAATGCTGGCAAACCAGATGGTGAAATCCACCGCCATTTCTGATGCGGGTATCACAAAGCAGACAGTCTATGAGGTCGAGCGCGCGCAGTTTGTCCGATCAACCTATGATCGTGCCGTAGAATCGCTCAATGCCGTCAATGGCGAAATCACCGGGTTGATTCACAAGGCATGGGGCCGGAAATGATCGGAAATTTGACAGCCGTGCAAATCGGCAAAAAATACCGTCTATTCAATAACATGTACCTTATTTCAGGTGAAAACCATGGCTAGGAAGCATCTTCTGACAAATTTGGGCTCTCATACTCCCCAGCCGGATGATGTGACCGAGAATTCTGGATCGCGGGTGGATTATGCGCGACGTGGCGCATCACGGTCCATGATGCAGTCTCTCGACGATCTTGCAGAGAACTCAATGCGTGTCTTGGAGGGCGATACGATTGTATTGCTTGATCC
>JBAUIL010000319.1:0-11489 GCA_049682915.1 Ahrensia sp.
TTCGGCTTTGCGCACGCTGACAATGCCCTCCAGCGATACGCCCGCATCCGCCAGTAGCCGCTCAAACACCCATTTCATGGTGAAAACCGTAGGGCCCGCATTAATCGCGCTTTGACCCGCCTGCACCAGCCGCATTTTGCCGCCGGGCGCGTCTGCCTTGTCATAGACCGTAACCTGAAAGCCTGCAGCGGACAGCCGGATGGCCGAGGCAATGCCCGCCATGCCCGCGCCAACAATGGCGACACGGTCTGCTGTGCGTACATCGGGCGACGGTCGATTCATTGCCTTGGTCCGTTGACTTTACATCCAAATGTGTCAGGTTAAGTTTACAGTTTATTACGTCATTGTAAATTGACAATCGCGGCTGCAACCGGAGCGTATACCATGGACATGCAAAACCGCATCGAGCGAAGCCTGGAAAAAGCGCTGTCACATGCCAGCTCTGCCAGCCAACCACCCAAGATCGGCAAGGCCATGCGCCACGCGGTGTTTTCCGGCGGTGCGCGCGTTCGCCCCCGGCTGGTGCTGGCCGTTGCTGGCGCCTGTGGCGATGCAAACCCTGCCGCTGCCGATGCAGCCGCAGCAGCCATCGAAATGCTGCACTGCGCCTCGCTCGTGCATGACGATATGCCCTGTTTCGACAATGCCGACATGCGTCGCGGCCAGCCATCGGTGCACGCAAAATTCGGCGAACCGCTGGCCCTGCTGACCGGTGACGCATTGATTATACTGGCGTTTGAGACCATCGCGCGCGAATGCGCCCTGACCCCGGAACTGACCACGCCACTCATCTCGATTGTTGCGCGCGCTGTGGGCACGCCCCATGGCATCGTTGCGGGCCAGGCATGGGAAGCCGAAGAAAATATTCCGTTGCAGGAATACCACCGGGCGAAAACCGCGTCTCTGTTTACCGGGGCTTGTGCTGCCGGCGCCGTTGCCGCCGGTCAAGACCCGCAGCGGTGGATGGCTGTCGGCGATGCGCTGGGCGCGGCCTACCAGGTGGCGGACGATCTGCGCGATGTCGCGGCAAACCCTGATGAAATGGGCAAGCCACAAGGCCAGGATGCGCTGCGCGGCAAACCCAATTGCGTCCATGAGATGGGCATTGAGAAAACCATTGAACATCTGCGTAGGCTTGTGGGTGGCGCTGTCCAAGCCATTCCCGATTGTCCCGGCGCACCGGTTTTGCGGCAACTGATCGAGGGCGAGGCCAATCGGCTGGTGCCAAAAAGCCTCACTCAAAACGCCGCCTGATCATGTCCGCGCATCCACAAACGGCTACCGATCCGCACCATGCCAACCCCCGCAGTGGAAAACCGGACGACACCCCCGTCACCCAAACGCCAACGACCAGCAAATTGAGTTGGGCGGACCGCTTTCGCCAATGGAAGATCCGCAAAATCGCCAGCCCGGCATTCCGGCGCATGGCGCTGCGCAACCCGCTGACACGCCCGACATCCAACAAACACGCTAATGCGCTTTACGCCATGACGGCAGGCTTCGTGCACAGCCAAATTCTGCGCGCCTGTGTCGAGCTTGATATCCTGGTGCAACTCTACAAAAGCGAAGCCTCGACACAGACCCTCGCCGTTGCAACCGGCGTGCCGGAAGACCGCTTGGAGCGCCTGCTGCGCGCCGCAGAAGCGCTCGATCTCGTATCGCAACTTGGCAGCCAGCCCATCTGGACCATCGGCGAAAAAGGTGCCGTTGTTGCCACCAACCCCGGCATCCGCGCACTGGTGATGCACCATGGCGATGTCTACAATGATATCGCCGATATTTCCGGCCTGCTGAAAAACCCGTGCGCCGAAACCAAGACCGCCAAATTCTGGGCCTATGTCGATGCCGCAAGCGGCCCGCAGGATGTCGAACGGGTTGATGCCGCGCGCTACTCGCAGTTGATGCGTGTAACCCAGGATATGGTCATCGACGAAGTGCTCGCCTGCCACAGCTTTGCACCCTATTCATCCCTGATTGATGTGGGCGGCGGCTCCGGCGCTTTTATTACCGCTGCCGCCAAGGCCAACCCCGCCATGCAAATCGGCTTGATCGATTTGCCACCTGTGGCTGCCGAAGCGCGCAACGCGCTATCCGCTGCCCCCTTCGCCGACCGGCTGCACATTCATGGCGGCAGTTTTTTCGACAGCGAAATCCCCAAAGATGCCGACTGCTACACGCTGGTGCGCGTGCTGTACGACCATGGTGATGACGCAGCGATTGCAATCCTCAAAAACATCCGCAAGTCGATGTCACCCTCCGACACCTTGCTGATCGCAGAGCCGATGGCAGGCAAAAGCGCCGGTGAAAAACAGGCCGCCGCCTATTTTCACATCTATTTGCTCGCCATGCGGTCAGGCCGCTGCCGCAGCGCGAACGATCACTTCAAGCTGTTGAAAGCCGCCGGATTCACCCGTTTCAGTCGTGTGCGCACCCATCTTCCGGTCGCCACGGGTCTGATCACAGCAAAAATCTGACACGATTCATTCCTTTTAGTGTAAAAAGAATTTGACACTATTGCGTGTCACTCTAGACTGACAGTCAACAAAGAGTCCCTTAGTGGACAGGATAGTGCCCATGGAAACCAAAGCGATCGTGCTGACAGAGCCCCGACGCATCGAAATCAAAGCGGTCAAACTAACGACCCCTGCTGATTCCGACGTACAGGTGAAGATTCTTTGGAGCGCCATTTCGACCGGTACCGAAAAGATGTTGTGGGAAGGCTCGATGCCGAATTTTCCCGGCATGGGCTATCCCTTGGTGCCCGGCTACGAAGCGGTGGGACGTATTTCCAAGACGCACCGCGCCAGCGGTTTTGCGGAAGGTGATCTCGTTTTTGTGCCCGGCGCGCAGTGCTATGCCAATGCGCGCGGCCTGTTTGGTGCCAATGCGCAAGTCGTCAATGTGCCCGCTGAACGTTTGATTCCACTGCCCGAGCGCATTGGGTCGCGCGGTGTTTTGTTGGCGCTTGCAGCGACTGCCTATCACACCCTTAACAAGTGCGAGCGTGCGCTGCCTGAATTGATTATCGGCCACGGCGTGCTTGGCCGTCTGCTGGCACGGCTGACCATTGCGCTTGACGGCGACGCGCCCTTGGTTTGGGAAAGCAACCCTCATCGTCGGATGTCTGACCCGACCTATAACGTCATCGACAGCGTCGATGATGTCCGGCGCGACTACTCAATGATTGTTGATGCAAGTGGTGCTACCGGCATTCTTGATCAAGCTGTTTCGCGACTTGCAAAGGGCGGCGACATCACTCTAGCCGGTTTCTATAACACACCGGTTTCATTTGATTTTCCAGCCGCCTTCATGCGCGAAATGACCCTGCGCATCGCAGCCGAATTCGAGCCAAGCGACGTGCGTGCAGTGATTGAACTGATCAGCGAAGGCCGTCTCGATCTCGACGGCCTGATTACCCACACCCATGGCATCGACGACATTGGCCGCTCCTATGAGATGGCCTTTACAGACCCCGATTGCCTGAAACTTGTTTTTGACTGGGAGCAATAAAATGATCGACGGTATTCCCCGCGCATCAGATATGGCCGAAGCGCTGCGCCAAGAAGCAGCCATTGAGCCAAACGCCGCTCCAACCGGCGAAGTCAAGAAAGATACGCAGATCATCGCGATCTACGGCAAAGGTGGTATCGGCAAATCCTTCACGCTCGCCAACCTGTCTTACATGCTAGCCCAACAAGGCAAGAAAGTGCTGTTGATCGGCTGCGATCCCAAGTCAGACACTACATCGCTGTTGTTCAGCGGCCGTGCGACACCAACCATCATCGCCACTTCATCAGCGCGCAAAGCAGCCGGCGAAGAAGTCTCCATCGGTGATGTTTGCTTCAAGCGCGACGGTGTCTATGCCATGGAACTCGGTGGCCCGGAAGTGGGTCGCGGCTGCGGCGGACGCGGCATCATTCATGGCTTTGAAACACTTGAAAAATTAGGCTTCCACGACTGGGACTTTGACTACGTCCTGCTCGACTTCCTGGGCGACGTGGTTTGTGGCGGTTTCGGCCTGCCGATTGCACGCGACATGTGCCAGAAGGTCGTGGTGGTCGCATCCAACGACATGCAGTCACTTTATGTGGCCAACAATGTGTGCTCTGCGGTGGAGTATTTCCGCAAGCTGGGCGGCAATGTTGGTGTCGCAGGCATGGTCGTCAACAAAGATGACGGCACCGGCGAAGCAGCCGCTTTCGCTGAGCAAGCTGGCATCCCCATTCTGGCGGCTATCCCGCAGGATGATGATATTCGCCGCAAATCTGCCAACTACCAGATCATCGGCTATCCAGAAGGTCGTTGGGGCAGCCTGTTTGGCGAACTCGCCGACAATATGTGCGCCGCGCCACCGGTCCAACCATCGCCCCTGTCACAAGATGCGTTGTTAGCGCTGTTTGACACGGAAGATGTGGGCGGAGATGTGAAGCTGGTACCTGCGACCGAAGTCGACATGTGCGCGGCTGCTTCCCACAAGCAGGCGTCCCTCGAAGTGATTTACGACGAGGTATAAGCGCAATGACAACCACCCTCATCAACACATTGGAAAAAGACACTGCGACCAAGCCTGTCGCAGAGGTTCAGGCTGTCGCTGAGGGCGGCTGCAGTTCCGGTGCGGAAAAGATGAAGGCGGCTGCGATTGCATCCGGCAATAAAGAGCTGATGGAAGGCTTTGCCCGTGATTATCCGCAAGGCCCCCACGATCAACCCCAATCCATGTGCCCGGCATTTGGCTCATTGCGCGTCGGCTTGCGTATGCGCCGCGTCGCATCCGTGTTGTCCGGCTCGGCGTGTTGCGTGTACGGCCTGACATTTACCTCGCACTTCTATGGTGCCAAGCGCTCCGTCGGTTACGTGCCGTTCAATTCTGAGACGCTGGTCACCGGCAAACTCTACGAAGACATCCGCGACTCCGTCCACGAGATGGCTGATCCGGAAAAATATGACGCTATCATCGTCACCAATCTGTGTGTGCCAACCGCCTCTGGCATTCCTATTCAAATGTTGCCCAAACAGATCAACGGCGTGCGCATTGTGCCGATTGATGTGCCCGGCTTCGGCGTGCCAACGCATGCGGAAGCAAAAGACGTGCTGTCAGCAGCGATGCTGAAATATGCCCGCAATGAAGCCATGGCAGGTCCGGTTTCCGCACCGCGCACCGGTATTGAAGACCGCCCGACAGTAACACTGCTGGGCGAAATGTTCCCCGCTGATCCGATGATGATCGCCGCTTTGCTTAAGCCGCTTGATCTCGCTGTCGGCCCGGTCGTTCCTGTGCGCGAATGGCGCGAGCTTTATTCCGCGCTGGATTGCGCCACGGTTGCCGCTATCCACCCGTTTTACACCGCGTCCGTGCGCGAATTCAAAGCAGCAGGCCGCTCCATCGTTGGCTCCGCACCTGTTGGCGTTGAAGGCACAGATGCGTGGCTGAAAGCCATTGGTGACGCCTGCGCCGTCGCTCCATCAAAAGTGGACGCAGCCCGCAACCAGTTCCGCGGCATAATCAGTGGCGCCATTGCGCAAAACCCCATCAAGGGCCGCATCACCCTGTCTGGCTATGAAGGCTCGGAGCTGCTGGTCGGCCGCCTGCTGGTCGAAGCCGGTGCAGACCTGCGCTATGTCGGCACCGCAACACCCAAAACACCCTATTGCGAAGATGACGCCGCTTGGCTCGAAGCCAAAGGGGTTCAGGTCAAATTCCGCGCATCGCTGGAAGATGATGTTGCCGCCATCCAGGAATATCAGCCGGACCTCGCCATCGGCACCACACCGGTTGTGCAATATGCCAAACAGCGCGCCATCCCTGCCCTTTACTTCACCAATCTGATCTCTGCCCGTCCGTTGATGGGCGTGGCCGGTGCCGGTTCACTCGCGCCGCTGATCAATGGTGCCATCGGCAACAAAGCGCGGTTCGACAAAATGTCCGCGTTCTTTGACGGCGTTGGCGTTGGCGATACCGCAGGCGTTTGGCAGGACACCCCGGCTGACAAGTCCGCCTTCCGCAAAAAATATGCCGCCCGCAACAAAGCCAACAACGCCGTCGATAGCGGCGAGGCGGTGGGCACATGAGCATGATTATTGATCACGACCGCGCCGGCGGCTATTGGGGCTCTGTCTACACCTTTACCGCCATCAAAGGCCTGCAAGTCATCATCGACGGCCCGGTGGGCTGCGAGAATTTACCCGTTACGTCCGTGCTGCATTACACCGACGCCCTGCCGCCGCACGAACTCCCCATCGTCGTCACCGGTCTCACCGACGAGGAACTGGGCCAAAAGGGCACCGAAGCTGCCATGAAGCAAGCCCGCAAGGCGCTTGACCCCGATCTTCCGGCAGTTGTGGTGACCGGCTCAATCGCCGAAATGATCGGTGGCGGCGTAACCCCTGAAGGCAGCAATATTCAGCGCTTTTTGCCGCGCACCATTGATGAAGATCAGTGGCAGTCCGCCGACCGCGCGCTGAAATGGCTGTGGACAGAATTCGGTCCCAAAAAGGGCAAAGCCCTTGCCCCGAAGGCGCGCAAAGAAGGCGCAAAGCCGAAGGTCAATCTGATCGGCGCAATCTACGGCACCTTCAACATGCCGTCTGACCTGGCCGAAATCACCCGGCTGGTCGAAGGCATCGGCGCGGAAGTCAACATGACCTTCCCGCTTGGCAGCCATTTGGACGACGTCAAGCAGCTCGCCAATGCCGAGGTGAATATCTGCCTCTACCGCGAGTTTGGCCGCCTACTCTGTGAAGCGCTCGACCGGCCTTATTTGCAGGCACCGATCGGCATCCACTCGACCACGGCATTCTTGCGCAAGCTGGGCGAACTGCTCGACCTTGATCCCGAGCCGTTTATCGAGCGCGAAAAACACACCACGCTGAAGCCGATGTGGGATCTGTGGCGCTCAGTCACGCAGGATTTCTATGCGACCGCATCCTTCGCCATCGTGGCGACAGAGACCTATGAGCGCGGCATCCGTTCTTATCTTGAAGACGAGTTGGGCATGCCCTGCACGTTCTCGATCAAGCGCACAGCTGGCAAAAAGACCAACAACGAAGAAATTCGCACACTGGTCGCCGAAAAAACACCACTTGTGATGTTCGGCTCCTACAATGAGCGCATGTATCTGGCTGAAGCCGGTGCCAAGGCGATCTACATTCCCGTGTCGTTTCCCGGCGCGATCATCCGCCGCCACACCGGCACGCCGGTGATGGGTTATTCGGGAGCATCTTGGCTGGTGCAGGAAGTCTGCAACGCGCTGTTTGACGCGCTGTTCAACATCATCCCGCTATCGACCGATCTGGATGCTGTTGAGCCGACCTTGGCGCGCACTGCCGCCGAAGCACAATTGGAATGGCTGGACGACGCCCAAACTGCCTTCGACACCATTGTCGAAGCCCAACCTGCTCTCGTGCGCATCTCCGCAGCCAAATCGCTGCGTGACGCTGCCGAGCAAGCTGCAAAATCTGCCAACGCATCACAAGTGACGCTCGATCACTTGCGCGCTGGCGCAAAGAAATCCGGAACACGCCTGCCCCAGGCAGCGTGATCCACCACCCCGGCGGCATGTGCCACCGGCAAACAAAGGAGAGGCTCATGGCCCATCAAACAACCCGCATCGGACGCACACACAGCGTATCCGGTCAGCGCGACCGGTTCGAATACCGGGCACTCGTCGCGATCTCGTTTGTTCCCTGCCTCGTCTACACGGCATTTTCGCGCGCCAATGGCCGCTTGGCAGAAACACCGGGCTCCAGCGTTATCGCTGATGCCCTTTCATCGGCCCGTGCGGCCGTAGGTTACGCCTATCTGGCGTAATCGTTCCACCTTTGCTGGCGTCAAAACCGGCAAAAGCCCAAAGCCGAAGCGCAAGCTCCGGTCAAAGGCAACTCGGCCACGGGGGAACCGTGGAGTCTGTGACTAGGAGGTAATTTTATGTCCAGTCCAAATACAGTCTCGCTCTCAGGTCTTGCTGAAGGCGAAGCGCAAGAATTCCACAAGTTCTACATCCAAGGGATGATGATCTTCACTGCAATCGCAGTTGTTGCTCACTTCCTCGTCTGGATGTGGCGCCCATGGATTCCGGCAGCTGAAGGCTATGCTTCTTTCGAGGGCATTACCCAGACCGCTACCGCACTCTTGCCAATGCTGTCGTAAAGGAGAAGCACAATGTGGAGAGTTTGGATGATCTTCGACCCGCGCAAAACGCTGGTTGTTCAAGGTGTATTCCTGTTCTCGCTTGCAGCGATGATTCATCTCGTCCTGCTGAGCACAGAACGCTTCAACTGGTTCGAGGGCAATCCGGTGACTACCGGTTCGTTGCAGGACACTGTCCTGCAGCTTGCTCCGACTTTGTTCGGCTAACACTAAAACCGGTGGCGGACGGGCTGATCGTCGGCCCGCCACCGGAACTCATTTTTGAACTGGCTTCGGGCGCATTGTGTCGACCCGATATCGGAGGTTGAATCATGGCACTGCTAAGCTTTGAGCGGAAATATCGCGTCCGCGGCGGTACTTTGATCGGCGGTGATCTGTTCGATTTCTGGGTGGGACCCTTCTATGTCGGGTTTTTCGGCATCACGACAGCGTTCTTCGCGGGAATTGGCACCATTTTGATGGCCTATGGCGCGGCATTGGGCCCGACATGGAACATCTGGCGCATTTCTATTGCACCGCCTGATCTATCATATGGCCTGGGCTTCGCCCCTCTCGTTGAGGGCGGTCTTTGGCAAATCATCACAATATGCGCCATTGGCGCGTTTGTTTCCTGGGCTCTTCGTGAGGTCGAAATCTGCCGGAAGCTTGGCATGGGCTACCATGTTCCTTTCGCCTTTTCGGTCGCGATTTTTGCCTATGTGACGCTGGTTGTCATCCGTCCGGTTTTGCTGGGCGCATGGGGACACGGCTTCCCCTATGGCATCTTCTCGCATCTCGATTGGGTATCCAACGTCGGCTACAGCTATCTGCACTTCCACTACAATCCGGCTCACATGCTGGCGGTGACGTTCTTCTTCACCACCACGCTGGCGCTGGCATTGCATGGCGGTCTGATCCTGTCAGCGGCAAACCCCGGAAACACCAATGAATTCCCGCCCAAAAAGGCGGTCACCAAGACACCGGAATATGAAGACACATATTTCCGCGACACCATCGGCTATTCAATCGGCACGCTGGGCATTCACCGCCTGGGTCTGTTGCTGGCATTGAACGCTGGTTTCTGGAGCGCTGTTTGCATCGTCATCAGCGGCCCATTCTGGAACCAAGGCTGGCCGCAGTGGTGGAGCTGGTGGCTCGACCTGCCATTCTGGAGCTGAGGAGAGTATTATGGCTGAATATCAAAATATCTTCACTCAAATTCAGGTTCGCGGGCCCATCGAAGCAGGTGTTCACCTGCCAGACCCCAACGAGCAACGCGTCGGCACTGGCGTGCACAACTGGCTTGCGGGCTGGTTCGGCAACGCCCAGATCGGCCCGTTCTACATGGGTCTGCTCGGTTCCATCTCGATCATCACCGGCACCGTTGCCTTCGTGATCATCGGCCTGAACATGCTGGCTTCTGTCGGCTGGGACCCTGTGCAGTTTATCCGCCAGCTGTTCTGGCTGGCGCTGGAGCCACCCGGCCCTGAATATGCCTTCGGCACCATTCCTCCCCTTTCCGAGGGCGGTTGGTACATCATCGCCGGTTCATTCCTGACGGTGTCTGTGTTGACATGGTTGGCGCGCATGTACCGCCGGGCTGTCCAGCTTGAGCTGGGCATGTATATCCCGATCGGCTTTGCCGCTGCTATCTGGCTGTTCCTCGTCTTGGGCTTCTTCCGCCCGATGTTGATGGGCAACTGGGCGGAAGCTGTGCCGTTTGGCATATTCCCGCATTTGGATTGGACAGCGTCCTTCTCCATCCGCTACGGAAACCTGTATTATAACCCGTTCCACGCGCTCTCTATCGTGTTCCTGTATGGTTCAGTTCTGCTGTTTGCGATGCACGGCGCGACCATTCTGGCTGTTTCCCGCTACGGCGGCGACCGCGAGTTGGAGCAGATCACAGACCGCGGCACCGCTTCCGAGCGTGCAGCCCTGTTCTGGCGCTGGACCATGGGTTGGAACGCAACCATGGAATCCGTTCACCGCTGGGCATGGTGGTTCGCCATCCTCACCCCGATCACCGGTGGCATCGGCATTCTGCTGACCGGCACCGTTGTCGACAACTGGTACCTGTGGGGCATCAAGCACGGCATCGTCGCGCCATTGCCTGACCTGTGGCCCGCTGTCGTGGATCCATTGCTCTCAGCTGGAGGTGCATCATGAAACTCTGGGTACCTTTTGTTGTCGGTGCCGGCGTACTCGTCGGCGCAGCGATGATCTTCAACGCTGACTGGGATCTGCCGCCCGTCCAAACCGAGCAAGTCGGTTATCGCGGCACCGGCCTCTATGTCAGCCGTGACATCGAAAAACAGGCTGATCTGCAAGAAGCCAACATCGTGCCGGAGCCGCTTTACGAAGCGGACCCGGAAGGCGACCGCGCCGGTGATATCTATGAGAACGTGCAAGTTCTCGGCGATCTGTCGGACGACCAGTTCAACCTGTTCATGGCCACCATCACCGAGTGGGTGTCACCCGAACAAGGCTGTAACTACTGCCACAACCCCGAAAACCTCGCTTCCGACGAGGTCTACACCAAGGTTGTTGCACGCCGCATGATTCAGATGAACCAAACCATCAATGTGGACTGGAAGCCGCACGTCGCCGATACCGGCGTCACCTGCTACACCTGCCACCGTGGTCAGCCGGTTCCTGCTGAATACTGGTTCCGTGACATCGAGCCTGAAGCGGCACCCGGCATGGTCGGTTTCCGTGGTGGCCAAAATGTTGTTGGCGAGTTCGTCGGCCGCACATCGATGCCGCAAAACGCACTGGAAGACTATCTGTTGGGTGACAAGGAAATCCGTGTTCATTCACCCTCTGCCCTTCCCATTGAAGGCACAGGCGAAGACGGCCAGACTACCAAAGAGACTGAAGGCACATGGGCATTGATGATGCACATGTCCGAAAGTGTCGGCGGCAATTGCTCAACCTGCCACAACTCACGCGCCTTCAACGACTGGGACCAGTCCCCGCCGCAGCGTGTGACCGCATGGCACGGCATCCGCATGGCCCGTCAGATCAACAATGACTATATGGTTGGCCTGACACCGGTGTTCCCGGAAAACCGTCTCGGCCCTGAAGGCGACGTCTTCAAGGTGGGTTGTGCAACGTGTCACAACGGCGTGCAGAAGCCGCTGTACGGCGTCTCCATGCTGCAGGAGTTTATGGATAGCCTCGGTCAAAAGACCAATGAAGCCGTGCCAAACTTCGAGACCTATGAGCCGGGCGTGACCCAGACCATGGCCCCGGAGCAAACCAGCGCTCTTGAGCCAGTCAAACTCAACACCACAGAGCTGGCCGCCCAATAAGGCCACCTCAAAAGACTGACCACCGCCTCCGCAGTCGGTCTCTCAAATAA
>JBAUIL010000320.1:0-4252 GCA_049682915.1 Ahrensia sp.
CGGCCACACAATCACCTGCGTGTTTGAAGATATCGGCTCGGTTTCCAAAGCGTTGGAAGAAACGCTGGGCGAAGCGGACTCCGTCAACATCATCTGGAAGCCGCAAAACCGCACGCCGGTGGACGAGGAAAAAGCGGGGACATTGATGAAGCTGCTCGACACGCTGGACGAAGATGACGACGTGCAAAACGTTTATTCCAATGAAGACATTGCCGACGAGGTGATGGCGAAGCTTGGTTGAGCTGAGCGCAATCAGCCTGCCGCGCGGCCTGCTTTCATGCCGCTGAAAATGCAGCCACCGAGAAATGTGCCTTCCAGCGAATTGTAGCCGTGGTAGCCGCCGCCGCCGAAGCCTGCCACTTCGCCTGCTGCAAACAGACCGGGGATGGCATTGCCTTTCGCGTCCACCATCTGGCTGTCGAGATTGGTTTGAAAACCACCGAGTGATTTGCGGGTGACGATGTGCAGTTTCACCGCGATCAGCGGGCCGTTGGCCGGGTCAAGAATCTTGTGTGGTTTGGCGGTGCGGATCAGCCGGTCGCCCAGATAGTTGCGCGCGCCCCGGATGGCGGTGATCTGCGGGTCTTTTGAAAACGGATTGTCAATTTGTAGGTCGCGCGCTTGGATTTGGCCGCGCAGTTTTTCCGCTTTCAACAAGTGCCCGCCTGCCACCTGGTTCATGCCATTGACCAGCGTGTCGAGATCATGGGCGACGACGAAGTCCTCGCCTTTTTCCTTGAAGGCCTCAACGGCGGGCGTCGCACCTTTGCCGAGCCTTGCTTTTAGCACCTCGCTCCATTTGGCTGACGTTAAATCCGGGTTTTGTTCCGAGCCGGACAGCGCAAACTCTTTCTCGATAATTTTCTGGGTGAGAATGAACCAGGAATAATCATAGCCGGTTGCGAGAATGGCCTTTAGCGTGCCGAGGCTGTCAAAGCCGGGCATGGCGGGCGGGGCAAAACGGTTGCCTTCGGCGTCAAACCACATGGATGAGGGGCCCGGCAAAATGCGGATGCCGTGATTGGGCCAAATCGGATCCCAGTTTTTGACGCCCTCGGTGTAGTGCCACATGCGGTCGCCATTGATGACATGGCCACCGACGGCTTGGGCGACCGGCACCATGGAGCCATCCACATGGTCGGGCACGCCCGACACCATGGATTGCGGTGGCTCGCCCAGCCGCTCGCGCGGCCAGTTTTTGCGCACCATTTCAAAGTTACCGCCAATGCCACCGGAGGTGACGATGACGCTGCCGGCGTTAACTTCGAAATCGCCGGCTTGCTCGCGGTTGGTGGATGCGCCACGGATCGCGTCGTCGTCGCGCAGAATTTTGCCGGAGATGCCCTTTGCAATACCGTTTTGCATGATGATCCGGTCCACCTTGTGGCGGAAGCGCAACTCGATCAGGCCCTTGTTCTCATGTTCTTTGACGCGGCGCAGGAACGGCGCCAGCACGCCGGGGCCGGTGCCCCAAGTGACATGGAAGCGCGGAACGGAATTGCCATGGCCATTGGCGGCGCTGCCGCCGCGCTCTGCCCAGCCGACGACCGGAAACCAGCGCATGCCCATCTGGTGTAGCCATGGCCGCATATCGGACGATGCAAAATCGATATAGGCTTGCGCCCACAGGCGCGGCCAATGGTCTTGGTCGCGGTCAAATTGCGCGGACCCCATCCAGTCGTTCAGCGCCATTGTGCGGCTGTCGCGAATGCGCATGCGGCGTTGCTCCGGCGTGTCGACCATACACAGGCCGCCCAGCGACCAGAACGCTTGGCCGCCGAGATGTTGCGGCGGCTCTTGGTCGACGATGATCACCCGCTTGCCGCGATCGCCCAGTTCCGCCGCGGCGGCTAGTCCCGCCAAGCCGCTGCCGACAATAACCGTATCCGCCTGTTCCATCATTGCCTCCGTCACACTGGCAGACAAAGGTGCATGCGCTGGCCTGTGATGCAAGACAGCTGTGAAATGAAATGCGCTATGTTTCTCTTTTGTTCACAAATGGCGCTGCATGGTTTATGTCTTGGTGAAGGGATGGCGCGATGAGTGAAGCGATTCGGATAATGGGGATTGATCCCGGCCTGCGCAAAATGGGCTGGGGCATTGTCGATGTGTGCGGCAGTTCGCTTCGCTTTGTGGCGGCGGGTACGGTGCGTTCTGACGAGAAGGCCGATCTGGCCTCGCGGCTGTGCCAACTGCACGAAGGGTTAAGCGCGGTGCTGCACATGCATCAGCCGGTTGAAGCGGCGGTTGAGCAGACATTCGTCAACAAAAGCGGGGCTGCCACGTTGAAGCTGGGTCAGGCGCGCGGCGTCGCTATGCTTGTGCCTGCGCAAGCTGGTTTGACGGTGGCCGAATATGCGCCCAACGCGGTCAAAAAAGCTGTCATCGGCGTCGGTCATGGCGACAAGAAACAGATCGCGATGATGCTTGGTGTGCTGTTGCCCAAAGCGACCTATGACAGCGAAGACGCAGCCGATGCGCTGGCGATTGCGATTTGTCATAGCCACCATCGCAGTGCCACCGCCCTGGCAGAGCGCGTCCGCGCGGTGTTTTAAGCGTCATGTTGCCGCCTAAGCACACGCCTTATGACCGTGGCGCTATTCCGTTTTCCATCGGTTTGAAACCGCTTGATCTTGATAATTGGCTAGATGTTGACCAGCATTTGCAGCGCTACCTAGACGAAAAAGAGCGACTGGAAACGGCCTATCCGGATCGGGTATTTGCCGCCGAAACAGGCACGGCGGCGGCGCAAGCGGAAGTGCTCGAGTTGATCGTTGAACATCTATCCCGGCACCACACGGGCACACATAGGCGTGATGGAAACACCATGCGCATCCGGCAACGCGCGGTTGCGCTTAGTGGTGATGTGCCTGCCCTTCAAAGGGCAGCGCATCTGGTGCAGGAAGATCTGGTGCTGATGCGGCGCAATAATGATGGCAGTGGCTGGCGTATTGCGGCTGCTAGCCTGTGTTTTCCCTCGTCATGGAACTTGCGCGATAAATTCTCCAAAGCGCTGGCCGATGTTCATGCGCCCGTGCCAGGCTTTGCGCGCGGCTCGCGCAATGCGACGATCATTGACCGCATCTTTGACGGGCTTCAGGTCGCCATTCCGGTTTACCGGTTTAATTGGTCCATCTATGGCGACGATGATTTGCACCATTCGGCCAGAGGCAGCGGTCAGAATGACCAGTTGGATGCTTTGCAGCGCACCTTGCGGGTGGAAGTGCAAACCCTGCGCAAGCTGGCGGTCAGCGGCGATATCCTGTTTACAATCCGCATTCACACCGACCCGGTGTCAGCGCTGACCGCACATCCCGACAAGGCAAACGTCTGTGCGGGCTTCATCAAAGCGCTGGACCGGCTGGATGATGCGCAGCTACGCTACAAGGCATTGGATGAGCAAAAGCGCCGTGCGATGGTGCACGCCTTGCACCAAATTGCATCGGGAGAGCATGCATCATGATCGGCAAGTTAAAGGGTACGATCGATGAGGTTGGCGATGATCATGTCATCATCGATGTGCATGGTGTCGGCTATGTGGCGTTCTGTTCCAGCCGCACGCTTTCCGGGGTCAGTGCGGGCGAGGCGGCGGTCTTGTTTATCGAGACCTATGTGCGTGAAGATCAGCTGAAACTGTTCGGCTTTGCAGGCCCGTTGGAGCGCGAGTGGTTCCGGCTGTTGCAATCGGTGCAGGGTGTCGGGGCCAAGGTTGCGCTGGCGGTGTTGTCCACTCTCACACCGTCTGATCTGGCCAATGCGATTGCGCTGCAGGACAAGGCGATGGTGGCGCGTGCGCCCGGCATCGGACCGAAGGTGGCGCAACGCATCGTGACTGAGTTGAAGAACAAGGCACCCGCTTTCAGCGGCGATGCAGCGGCGGCGATGGGCTTGAAACAAGAGCTCGGCGAGGGTGTCGCTTCAAGTGCGGTGACAGACGCGGTGTCAGCACTGTCGAACCTTGGCTACAGCCGCGAGCAGGCCGCCAACGCGGTGGCTGCCGCGATGAAAAATGGCGGCGAGGATGCCGACAGTGCCACGCTTATCCGGCTGGGATTGAAGGAATTAGCGAAATGATCCGTTTGCCAATGGCGAGGGACGGTGGCAAAGCAACGCCATGACCGACAACGACCGACTGATAAATGCTGAAAAGCGTGAGGAAGATTTCGACACCTCGCTGCGCCCGCAAACGCTGGATGATTTCACCGGCCAGGCGGCGGCGCGCGCCAATCTCAAGGTGTTCATCGAAGCCGCC